>NZ_JBHRZV010000029.1:47925-129472 GCF_042649745.1 Streptococcus caprae
ACTGTAGTAGAGGAATGGATCGATGATCTCTATCCAGTTGCAGAAGAACCAGAAGTTGAATCAGAGTGGGTCGATGCTCTCTATCCAGTCGCCGACGAACCAGAAGTTGTCGAAGATTGGGTAAGTGATCCTTATGTTAAGGCTACAGATGAAACGGTAGAAAACTTCACAATTATTGTTAAAGTTGATCAGCGAGACAATCAAGTTTCCCACTTTGATGCTCTAACTTACCAAGATTTTTTAGCTCATCTATCTGCCCTGACTGAAGCGAAGTTGGCAGAAGGGTTGACGTATGTTTCAGCTGTCTACGGCGGACATATCTTAACCTTAACCTTCACCTCAACAGTAGCTGACGAGCCCGAAGTTGATTCTGAATGGGTCGATGAGTTATATCCAGTAGCTGACGAGCCAACTGTGGTTGAGGAGTGGATCAATTCACTTTATCCAAAAGCCGACGAACCAGCAGTTGTAGAAGAATGGAACGATAGTTTGATTCCGCGTCCTGGTCAAGAGTCCAACAGACCACTGATCTTCACGCACAAACTGACAGGTATCATCGTTAGTCTACTTGGTCGTCCAACGGACTTTGCGGAACTCCGACTCTACGCTCGTGCGACCATCCCAGTATCTGAAGTTGCCAGCATTATCGATGAGGCCTTAACACATTATGATTTGGATATCTATGATATTCACTTCATCAATCGGGCTTCAGATGAGTTCCCTGTTCATCAGAAGATGACGGTGAACATCCCTCGTCGACCAGGACGTAAGATTAAGGGAGTCTACTACATCGATCCTCGTTTGAAAGATGAGTTGATTCCGCATCGTCTCTTGGCAGATGGTCGCTTAGAATTTGACGTGCAACACTTCAGCTATTACACAGTTGTTTACGAAGATGACGTGATTGACGTTCCGACGGCAGATACACCGGCTAAACCTGATGTGTCATCACCGGATATTGTAACACCAGCTGTCCCAACTACCCCAATCAAGGACGATCCGGTAGGTTTTGTTACGGCAGATACACCAAGTGGAGACCGTTCATCCGGTTCTGATGATAAGGATCAGTCAGAGCGGTCAGGTCAGGTTTCAATTAAGGAAAGGGCCATGGAAGAACAGAACAAAGCACTACAAGTGAGCAGACACTATGTTCCTATTGTAGCCAGTGCGTCTCAGACCGGTGGTTCAACTGACAGTCAAGCTGCGTTACCTCAAACTGGAGATACAAGTGCTTTTGCCTATGTGGCATTTGGTGTCGCAAGTCTCCTTGGAGCAACAAGCTTAGGCAAACGCCGTCGCAACTAAACTCTCTTTCAAGTCGCTCAGCCATGACCTCTTGAAAAGTGAATATTCAAGCAAATCCATCGTCTATATAGGCGATGGATTTTTAAGATGGGTAAAACATTCTTTTTTTCTAATTTAAAAGATAATTCAATTAGAGAAATCCAATAAATCTATATCTATATATTGACTTTGCCAACTGGTCATGATATGCTTAAATTAGAAAATGGAAGCCCTACCAAAAAAGGAGGTGGAAAACTGGTGGGCAAATATTATTAAAAAATTCTAAAGGAGATAAACATAATGAGTCAATTTAACAAACAGCCTAAGTACTCCATACGAAAGTTTAAAGTTGGCGTCTGTTCGACTGTTATTGCCTTCAGTTTTTTGGTATCCGGTGGAACTGTATTTGCAAATGAGGGGCATGTATCAGAGGAAACTTCAACTGCGGTAGATGTCGTGGCTGTGACGGAGTCTGTTAGTGAAGAGTCTGTAGTGACGGATGCAGATAGTAGTCATTTAGCTTCTGAATCTGAAACTGTAGTGACAGAAGAGCCGATAACAACAGAAAGCTCTGCTATTTCCATAGAAAATAGAACTGAGACAGAGAGTGAAACAACCGAAGGGAAAGAGATAGCCTCTGATGTAGCTAGTGAGACCACTGAAGCAACAACAGAAGCAAGTACAACGAGTTCAGAAGTTAGTGCTGGGACTACTAGGGCGGCAGAAGAAACACCTAAGAAAATTGACTGGCTGGCAACGTCCACCATCAAAGGGAATGTTGAAGTCAAGGAAGAAAACGGTATTCGCTATAATCGCTTGACTCCGGAAGCTGGTAATGATAATGCATCTAATGTTGCAACCTTTGAAAAAGATGGCATGGAAGTGTCACCAGAGGGAAATGCAACGATTGATTTAACTTTTGTGGATCAATCTGAGCCAAACGAAAGTCGTTTTGGTGTGTTTTTGAATTTCCAAGACGTCAATAACCATATTTTTGTCGGTTATGACCAAGCCGGTTGGTTCTGGGAATACAAACGTAATGGGGCAGGACGCTGGTTGCAAACTCGGATTATGCAAGAGCCAGAAAAAGGTGCTACCAATAATCTTGTAATTAGCTTGAAGCATGATGGACAGCTTAATGCTTCTGTCAATGGTCAACAAGCCTTCGATACGGTTGTCGTACCGACCGAAGTGATGCAGGCCCTAGCTGAACATAAGAAGATTGCCCTCAAGGTTGGTAAATATGGCGACCAGGTTACAAAAATAGATGTCAAAACAGATGATCAACGTGAGGTAGCAGCGACTGAGGATCCAAATCCTTCGACCGTGACAGATACTGTTGTTGATGACTCTGTCTATACTTATGATACGCTTACTTCTGGTATTTTGACCGCCAAGATTGATCAAGCCTTCCCTCGTATCCGTGAGTATACGCTGGATGGTGAAACCTTGCCAGGTCAGGTTATTGCCAAAAATCTGCTAAAAATCAATGGGAAAGAAGTTTCTCCAACTGTTTCTTATGAGAAGGTTGATGTTACAACTGCGGTCTACACGATGGACGTCCGTTCCGATGAAGACCTCATCAATGCTACCATCAAGGTACGCTTGAAGGTCGATAAGAATGAACTTCATTATGATGTAACAGATATTATCAACCACAATGAGGTTGTCGGAGGGCAGACCATTGACGATACTCGTAAGCTCCTTCAGACCTTGGAAATTCCTGGTGGTCACTTAGTCTCTGTCTCTAGTGCTGATGAAGTTGCTAAATTTAACGGAGCCCGCATGTCGGTTAATACCCATTTTGCTGGCGATGAAGAATTTGCAGTAACCCGTACTATGGGAGACATCGTTACGCAATATAGCCCTACTCAGATTGAGAAACAGAGAGGCTATATGTATGGCTTCGTTTCTAATAATAAGTTGGCGCCGGCGTATGGAGTAACTCTCAGTTTAGTTATGGTGGGGGGGCAAATGATTTCACCCGTTTAACTGCAGAAAAATTCTCTGCCAATGGTGAAAACTATGTGGGAATTCAAAGTTCACCATTTATCTACCAACGTGCCTATAAAAATCAAGTATATGCAGATCGGACCTTTGTTCTTCCAAGTGCCAAAGTAGTCATCACTAAGGATGCTAATGAAGACAACCAGGTTGACTGGCAGGATGCAGCCATCGCCTACCGTAATATCATGAACAACCCTCAAGGTTCTGAGAGTGTCCCTGATTTGGTAGCCTATCGTATTGCCATGAACTTCGGTTCTCAAGCGCAAAACCCATTCCTAATGACCTTGGATGGTATCAAGAAAATTACCCTTCATACAGATGGTTTGGGCCAATCTATCTTGCTTAAGGGTTACGGTAGTGAAGGTCATGATTCTGGTCACTTAAACTATGCGGATATTGGTAGCCGTATCGGTGGGGCCGAGGACTTTAAGACCTTGATTGCTAAGGCTCAGGCCTATGGTGCTAAATTAGGGATTCACGTCAATGCGTCTGAGACCTATCCAGAATCTAAATACTTTAACCCAGAACGTCTCCGTAAGAATGCTGATGGTACATACAACTACGGTTGGAACTGGATTGACCAAGGTATCAATATCGATGCGGCCTATGACCTGGCAAATGGACGTTTTGAACGTTTTGAAGACTTGAAAGCCATCCTTGATGAAGGTTTAGACTTCATTTACGTCGATGTATGGGGCAATAACCAATCCGGAGATAACGGAGCTTGGGCGACGCACATGTTGGCCAAAGAAATTAATGATAATGGCTGGCGTGCAGCCTTTGAATGGGGCTATGCGGGCGAGTATGATTCAACCTTCCAACACTGGGCCTCTGACTTGACATATGGTGGTTATACGCTTAAAGGGATTAATAGTAATATTGTTCGCTTCCTCCGAAACCACCAAAAAGATTCGTGGGTTGGAGACTATGTTACCTATGGTGGTGCTGCCAATAACCCACTTCTGGGTGGCTATAACATGCAGGACTTTGAAGGCTGGCAAGGTCGTAGCGATTACCGTGGCTACATGACCAACCTTTACAAAAACAATATCCCAACCAAATTTATTCAACACTTTAAGGTTACTAAGTGGACCAATGGCGAAGCTGTTACCATGACAGACAATGGTAAGACCTACCAATGGACCCCAGAAATGGAAATCAAACTCAAAGATGATGCTGGTCGTGAGTTGGTGATTACCCGCAAGTCTAACAATGTTAGCGATGCTGGTTACCGTGAGCGGACCATGACCCTCAATGGTCGTAAAGTTTACGATGGTTCTGCTTATTTGCTCCCTTGGGATTGGGATGCTAACGGTAAGGCTCTTGAAGAGAACAATAAGAAACTTTATTATTTCAATACAGCATCAGGTAGCACCAGCTGGGAATTACCAGATGACTGGAAGACAGGCCCAGTTTACATCTACAAGCTGACCGATACTGGTAAGACGGAAGAACGTCAACTGACTGTTACAGATGGACGTGTTACCCTAGAAGGTGAAGCTAATATTGCCTATGTGCTTTACAGAACTCAACAGACTAACCAAGATGTCAAGTGGAGTGAAGGCATGCACATCGTCGACCAAGGTTTCAACAGTGGTAACCTCAACTCCTGGACAATTTCTCATCGGGATAAGGCTGAGATTGTTCGTTCCCAAGGTGATAACCCGATGTTAGCTCTTTATGCTAACACTGAAACCGTAACGGTATCTCAACCATTGACAGACCTCAAACCTAATACCAGCTATGCTGTTTATGTTGGGGTTGACAACCGCAGCGAGGCTGAAGCAGGAATTACTGTTAAAGTTGGCGATAAAGAGATTAGTAATTCGACGAAGACTTCTCTAGCTCTCAACTATGTGAAGGCTTACGCCCACAATACCTTGCGAAAAAATGCAACTGTTGGCAACAGAAGTTACTTCCAAAATATGTATGTTTTCTTTACGACAGGTGAGGATGTTTCAAACGTTACCCTAACCCTTAGTCGCAGTGGTGAAACATCAGAAAGTAACGGCAAGGTTTACTTTGATGAAGTACGTATTTTTGAAAACGCTTCAACAATGTATGATGGCGAACACGACTTCTCTAAGACCAAGGTCTTCTTCCAAGACTTTGAAAATACACCACAGGGGATTTTCCCATTCGTTATTGGTGGTGTTGAGGGTGTTGAAGATAACCGGACTCACTTGTCTGAGAAACATGAACCATATACCCAACGTGGCTGGAATAACAAGGTCATCTCAGACGTTATTGATGGTAAATGGTCATTGAAAACCAATGGCTTGGATGGTGGTCAAGACCTCCTTTACCAAACCATTCCACAAAACTTCAAATTTGAAGCAGGTAAAACTTACCGAGTAAGCTTTGATTATGAGGCTGGTTCTGATGATGCCTATGCTTTCGCTGTTGGATCTGGTGAATACCGGTCACCTGATCAACTAACCCTTTACCCATTGAAGAATACATGGCAGGGTAGTGAAAAAGCTGGTAAGGCAGACTATATCATTACTGGTAATCAAGCTGGTGATGGCTGGATTGGTATCTTCTCTACATCTACTGAGGCCAATACCCAAGGAACTTCTGGCAATGATGCCAACTTCCGTGGCTACAAAGACTTCATCCTAGATAATTTGAAGATTGAAGAAATTGAAGTTACTCCAGACATTATTATTGAAGAAGCACTGAAACGTTACTTGCCAGTCACTGATGCGAACTATACCAAGGAAACCCTAGTGCCTTACAAGGATGCTGTCGTTGAATTATTAGCAGCAGTAGGTTCTGACATTAGTGTAGACCAAGCAAATGCCCTGGTAAAACGTGCAGCGGATGCCCGTGCAGCCTTAGCGAGTCACAAGTTAGCAGTAGTTGCAAATGACATTGAGACAGCAACAGCTAGTGAGCAAGCAGGTCAGGGCGAAGATTTGTTGAAGGCCTTCGATGGCAATACTGGAACCATCTGGCATTCTGCTTGGAATGGCAGTGGTATCGGTCAACCTGCCCGTGCTGTTTTTAAAGAGCCTATCGCTGTCACTCATCTGGATTATGTGCCTCGTTCTAATGGTGCTAATGGACGCATTAAGACTGGAACCTTAACCATTGTTGATGCCAATAATGAGCGTCACGACTTTGCGATTAGTGGCTGGACTAATGATTCAACCACTAAACGGATTGAATTTGGTTCAACGATTAATGCCAAAGAAATGATTTTGACAGCGACAGAAAGTTATGGCAATAATGCTAATGAAAATAACAAGTATGTCTCAGCTGCTGAATTGAGACTTGGCTTACCAGTGAGTCCAAATACTCCAGATGACGAGCAACCTTGGACAACAGCACTCGCAGCTGCCAAAGATCGGTTGGGAACCAGTGATGAACGGGTGGTTGCTTTAGAAAATCAATATGCTGATTTATCTAACCAAAATCTATTGACTCAGACCCAAATCAACCGTCTCACTGAAGCCCTAAAATCATTAGTAGTGCAGTCTAATCCTACTCCGATTGAAGATGAATTAGAAGTTGCAGCTGATGGAACTAAGGAAGTAGTCCGTCATTGGACAGCTGAACAACCAACCAGTGCTGAAGCCATTTCAGAAGCATCTCAGTCTGAAGCTTACTTGAAAAAAGAATATACCATTTTCCCAACTCCTCACAAGGTTACTTACGGAGATGGTACAGTGGCACTTGCGGGCACAGTTAACATTGTTATCGGAGACAATATTGACATTTACACCCGCAATCGCATTCGTGAAATCCTGCAAGCTCATAATGTTTCTTATACGACATCTGCGACAGAAAATGAAAGCGCTACGAATATCTTGTTAGGTATCTACGGACAAGATACACTAGCAAGTCAAGCTCAAAAAGATAGTGCTATCGCAGCAGAGTTATTTGATAAGATTGATGCTTACAGCTTGGTTATCAAAAACAACACAATCTCTATTGTTGGTAAAGATACAGATGCGGTCTTCTATGGTTTGACAACTCTTAAACATATGCTCAATGATAGTGAGCAACCTGTTTTAAGAGAGGTTGCTGTTGAAGATTATGCAGATATTAAGAATCGTGGTTTTATCGAAGGATACTATGGAAATCCATGGTCTAATGAAGAACGCGCCGAACTGATGCGTTATGGTGGTGATCTTAAGCTCAATCAATACTTCTTCGCACCAAAAGATGATCCATACCACAACAGCAAATGGCGTGAACTCTATCCAGCTGAAAAACTAGAAGAAATCCGTGAATTAGCGCGTGTGGGTAATCAGACTAAAACTCATTATGTTTGGACCATTCATCCGTTCATGAATAATGCCATTCGATTTGAAGGAGTAGGCAGTAGTACAGAGGCTCAGTACCAAGACGATCTCCAAGTCATTAAGAATAAATTCTCTCAACTGATTAGTGTTGGTGTAAGGGAATTCGGAGTCCTGGCGGATGATGCAGGTGCAGCAAGTGTTAGCAATTACAATCGTCTGATGACAGACTTAACTAACTGGCTCAAGGAGCAAAAGACAACAGTCACAGATTTGCGCGAAGAAATGATTTTTGTGCCATCTGATTATTATGGCAACGGAACATCTGCAGAATTGCGTGGCTTAAACTCTGGACTACCTGAAACCAGTGCCTTAACCTTAACTGGTGGTCGTATTTGGGGAGAAGTGTCAACAAGCTTCTTGAATACTGTTAAGACGAATCTCGAAGCAAATGGAGCAACCTATCGTCCAATCCAACTCTGGATTAACTGGCCATGTACAGATAATTCTAAAAGTCATTTGATTATGGGTGGTGGTGAAAAATTCCTTCATGCTAATGTAGATCCAAGTTTGATTACGGGTGTTATGTTGAACCCTATGCAACAATCAGAGCCATCCAAGGTTGCTCTCTTTAGTGCAGCAGCTTATACTTGGAAAATCTGGACTTCTGACGAGGAAGCTAAACACATTAATGATGTTGCCTTCAATTTTGTTGAGACCGGTACGTTCAAGGAAAGTACTGAGTCAGAGGCTTTGAGAGAACTCTCTAAACACATGCTTAACCAAAATATGGATAGCCGTGTGGTGAAGCTAGAAGAGTCAATTGAACTGGCGCCAAAACTGACAGCCTTTATGGACAACCTGCGTAGTGGCGGAGATTTGACTGCTCAAAGGGAAGAATTACGTCAAGAATTTGCTAAGCTGAAGTCTGCAGCAGAAACTTATAAGGCTACTGGCCATAATCGGATGAAAGACCAAATCAAGTATTGGTTGGATAATACGATTGACCAAATGGATGCTTTTGACAAATTATTAACGGCAACTGAACATCTTTCTGCAGGAGATGAGACAGCCCTTTGGAAAAACTATAAGGCTGGCCTTGACAAATACAACGAGTCTAAGACCCATGAATTCTGGTATGTGAACCATAATGAAGCAGCTGAACTTGGTGTGCAACACATTCGACCATTTATGACAAATCTCTTGGAATATTTGGCTGGTCAAGTCGAACAAGCTCTAGATCAAGCTGCCTATACAAGTCGATTGATAACAAATCGGTCTGTTCAAGGTGGACTGGAACAAATTACTGATGGAAGCTTGAACACTCAAATTCTCAGTACAAGTCCAGCAAGTATCGCAGTTGGTGATTATGTAGGTCTTGAGTTCAGTCGTACGATTAGCCTCAACAGTCTCAGCTTTGCTATGGGGGCCATTAGTAACTTACGTGATACTTTCACAGCAGCTAAGGCCCAATACCTCAACGAAGCTGACGAGTGGGTTGATGTACCATCAGCAACTACCTATACGGGCAATGAGCAGCAGTTGATATTTGACAATTTAGATATAAAAGCTAAGGCTGTGCGTTTGATTGCGACCGCAGCTAAGGATAACACCTGGCTTGGTGTCCGTGAAATTGCAGTCAATCGTCCGCTTGAAATTGTAAAAAATACCAATAGAGAATCTGGAACATTGACCTTAAGTGATAATATTGTATTTACTTATGGTACAACCCAAGCTCAAGCTATTGACAGTGACCTGAACTCCGTATCTTACATCAAAAACAGTAACGGCCAAGATAATCTCCCTGAGGGTGCCTATGTGCAATTTAATCTTACTGAGAAAAAAGAACTCTCTAAGATTACTATTGTTCAAGATCCTCGTGCTAATGGAGGAGATATCCTGTCAGCTGGTGTACTAGAGTACACTATTGATGGTCAAAATTGGAAGAAACTCAAGGATGTTACTGCTAATGACCGCACCATTACTCTGGAAACTAATGTCGAAGCGACCGCAGTGCGTATCCGCAACACGCAAGCTAAGGGTATTTGGTGGCGTATTGCTGACTTCAAGGTTGAGTCAAATGCAGGTGTAGCAGATTACACAGACACGTCTGTTGAAGCCTTGAAGGATACCAAGACTCGCTTTAAGACAGATACCTATACCATGGTATTGCCTACAGCTAGTCTTAATCCAGCAGATTATTTGGGGCTTAAGTTAGACCGACTTCATCAGTTAGACAATATTAGTTTGGCCGGTCAAGTAAATGAAAAACTTAGTCTGCTATACTCTGCTAATGGTGTCGAATGGTTTGCAAAAGATCAATCAAATGCAACAGACCTTGTTCGTTATGTTCGTTTGGTCAATGAAACTGATATTGCACAAACCATTGGTGCCCAAAATCTGATTGTGAAGACCAAGGAAATCTTGCCAGAAAGTCTTAAGTCAACTACGATGGGGATTAGCGCATATTACGGTGCGTCAGATGTCCGTAATCGCAATAATATCGGTGACATGTTTGATGGTGTTCTCGATAACAAATATGTTGAATTTTCAGACCTACCTCGTGCAAATGGGGATATTGTCATTAACCTTGGCAGTGAGCGTGACATTAAACATATCCGAGCTTACATCCAAGATGGCACAAAAAACTATCTCCGTGATGGTAAACTTCAAGTCAGCGCAGATGGTGAACACTGGACTGATATTGTGACCGTAGGTGACGGTGTCGCTAATGCCTTTGCAGATAATTCATTGTCTGATGGTTGGACTCACGACAGCAGTAACCCTGGAAATCGTTATATCGAAGGAGAATTGGAAACACCTGTTAAGGCTAACTATCTCCGTGTTCTCTTCACCGCTGACTACGATTATCGCTTTGTTTCCTTTACGGAAATTGTCATTAACCATGGCGAATTTGTCAAGAAGGAAAATAATCCAACAGTAGTCACAACTGGAACAGAAAAAACAGACTCTTTAGCTACAAATCTAGTCGATGGTCGCATCCTGACAAGCTACAAGACGACTACAAATACTGAAACGATAACCTATCATTTATCGGAAAATACGAATCGCAATCACATTACGCTTTTGTCTAATGCTAGTGAATCAGCACCAATTCTTGTAAAAGCGCGTGTTGTGACAGATGAAACAGTGAGCCATGATCGAGATGTTGCAAGTAGTTGGATTGAAGTTGGAAAAGTTCTGACAAGTTTTGCCACAGTAGTTCTCCCTGAGAATGTTAAACATCTGTTGGATATTCAGCTATTACCAGAGAAGGCTGAGAGTGAAATTTATGAGATTTCAACTTACTTTGCAGAATATGAAACACGTGAACGTCGAGAAACGATTGACATTGACTATGAGATCAAACGTGTTGAGGATAGTAATCTTGAACAAGGAAAAACTGTAGTTGTTCAACCTGGTAAGAAAGGTTCTGTAGATAAAATCTACGCTGATGTATACAGTGAAGATAAACTTATTCGCAAAGGTATAACAGTTATCCGTGAAGAAAATTCTGTTGCTCCGCAAGAGGAAATTGTTCGCGTCGGTACAAAAGTGATTCCTACTACTGAGGAATGGATTGACGAGTTGTATCCAGTTGCCGAAGAACCAGAAGTTAATTCAGAGTGGATTGACGAGTTGTATCCAGTCGCTGAGGAACCATCCGTAGTGGAAGAATGGGTCGACGACCTCTATCCAACCGACGATGATTCCGATGTTGATTCTGAATGGATTGACGAGTTATATCCAATCGACGACGAGTCCGAAGTTGATTCTGAATGGGTAGATGAGTTATATCCAATCGACGATGATTCCGATGTTGACTCTGAATGGGTCGATGAGTTATATCCAACCGACGACGATTCCGATGTTGATTCCGAATGGGTAGATGAGTTATATCCAGTAGCTGACGAGCCAACTGTGGTTGAGGAGTGGCTTGTGGATGATTATGTTTCTGCAACTGATGAAAGTGTCGACGATTACAGAATTATCGTCAAGGTCGACGGTAAAGAGGTGCAAACCGCTCAATTTGATGCCATTGTGCATGCGGATTTCCTTGCTCACTTGTCTGCTCTCACAGAGGCTAAGATTGCAGAAGGACTGTCTTATCGTTCAGCTGACTACGCTGGCAATGTCGTGACCCTAGAATTTGCCCAGCCAGTGGAAGAGGCTGTGACATCAGAAACCTGGTCAGAAGAGTTGGTGCCTGAGACGGTTGAAACTGAGTCGCCATTGACCTTCACAGATCCAGCGACTGGAGTTACCGTCAATCTGACAACAGCCTTGTCTCAAGTCTCTAACCTTAGCCTGGTGGTACGTCCAAACGTGCCCGTCAGTGAAGTTGAGTCTATCTTGGATGAAGAATTGAAGGGCCGTGAACTTGATATCTACGATATTCACTTTGTCAATGAAGCAGGTCAAGAAGTACCAGTTCACAAGCCAATGACAGTTGTCCTTCCAGCTCGAGCTGATCAAGCAGTAGAAGCAGTCTACTACATTGATCCAGCGCTGAAAGATGAGGTTATCCCGCATCGTCTCTTGGCGGATGGACGTTTGGAAATTACGGTCAACCACTTCAGTTACTACACTGTTGTCTACAAGCCAGTAGTCGCTCCAACAACACCAACCAGTCCAGTAGATCCAGGAACGACTACAACTCCAACCCCTGATGAACCAGGAACTGGTACAGGTCAAGCTGATCCAGTAACCCCAAGCCAACCAACGGGTCCAGTCGCTAATCAGCCAGTGACTGAGCCGACAGTTTTAGTTGGTAAAGTGCCTAGTCGTCCAGTGGTTCAACTTGTTTCTACAGGAACTTCCGTGGCTACAGAGAAGAAAACTCCAGAAGCTAAGCAAGCTCAAGCAACTACAGGTCTACCTCAAACTGGAGATACAAGTGCTTTTGCCTATGTGGCATTTGGTGTCGCAAGTCTCCTTGGAGCAACAAGCTTAGGCAAACGCCGTCGCAACTAAACTCTCTTTCAAGTCGCTCAGCCATTTTTACTGGCAAAAAGATAATTGAGTAAACGATTTGAGAGATCACAAAAAAGATGGCCACACAATCAGGAAATGAAATCCTGAGGTGTGGTCATCTTTTGTTTATTTTAAAACGGCTTCAAGGGCAGAGCTCAATGTTTTTTTATTTTCTACTGAAGGAAAAACAGCAGTGATGGTTTGGTTCTCATCAACAATGTAGGTTGTAGGGGTCGTTTCCATTTGTAGGAGGTCAGCGGTAGCCATGCCCTCATCGACATACCAAGGCATGGTGTAATGATTTTCGGTCATATACTTTTGCGCCATCTCAGTTGTTTCGCCATTGAAACCCGTCGCATCAATCAAAACAAAGTTAACCTTGTCACCATAAGCTTCGTAGAGTTCTTGAATGACAGGCATCTGAGTTTGACAGTGGGGGCACCAACTAGCCCATTCAAGAATCAGCATAGGCTTATCATGAAAAGTCGAACTGTCCACAGCCTTTCCATCCGCAGTTGTTAAGCTAAAGTTAGGGAGGCTTTGTCCTTGCAATTGCAGAGCTGCATTTGTTGTATCATCCTCTGTTTCTGACGTCTTAGTCTCTGCTTGTTGGGTGCTAGTAGTCTCTGTACCTGGTTTAAACAATTGCCGAAATCCCCAAAATCCTAAGATAAAAACAGCAATACAAGCCAGGGCAAACAGACTATTTTTCAATCTTGTCATGTAAAACTCCTTAATCACATAATGACAAGAGTATAACAAATAGAACCACTTCCTGCAATCTTTTCAAACGATAAAATGTAAAAACTATTCAAAAAAAATATTGACAACCTCTAAAAGATGAATTAAAATACATTTTATATTTATAAAAATAAAAAAGGTAGTTGATATGAAATTGAAAAATCTAGTTGTAGGATTCTCTGTTCTGGTTCTTGGACTTGGCTTATCAGGCTGTTCCACGAAACAAGCAAGCACAGATACTTCCCTATCAGATGTCAAAAAGGCTGGTAAATTGGTCGTCGTGACAGAGTCTGAGTTTGCTCCCTTTGAGTTTAAAACTCTGGTAGACGGCAAGGATACCTTAGTTGGGGCAGACATAGAGTTGGCCAAGGCTATTGGCGATAAATTGGGAGTTGAAGTCGAGTTTTCGGTCCTGTCCTTTGATAATGTACTGGCAAGTTTACAGGCTGGCAAGGCAGACATAGCCATCGCTGGGATTTCTGTTACGGATGAACGAAAACAGGTCTTTGACTTCTCAGATACCTATTACCAATCGAAAAATACGGTCCTCGTTCAGAAGGCCGATTTGGAAAAATATACAGATTCTTCTAGTCTCTCAGGTCTCACTGTCGGTGTTCAAAAAGGTTCAGTCCAAGAAACAGTTGCCAAGGACCAGCTTGCTGGGGCATCTATTGTATCTCTGACGGGAACCAGTGAGATGATTAACGAACTCAAGTCTGGTCAACTGAATGCCGTCGTCCTAGAGGAGCCGATTGCCCAGGGCTATATTGACAATAATGCTGAGCTAGTCTTTGCGACCTTCTCACTGGATTCTAGTGAATCAGACGCCTATGCCATTGCCCTTCCAAAAGGCAGTGATGCTCTCAAGGCTGAGATCAATGAGGTTATTGCAGAGCTCACTTCGAGTGGTCAATACGACCAGTTTGTGACGGATGCCTATCAACTGTCAGTTTCTAAATAAAGAACATGGCTAACAGAAATGGGATTGTAAATATGCAGTCCTGTTTTATGCTTTCTGCTGTTCTATCAATTTTATTAAAAATAAATAGGTGACGACCGAGACTTTGGAAGTTTGTAATATGATCAAGTAGCTAGAATGATCCTATCTGTGTTTTCTAAAAAACGTTTAACTTCTATGGCTATGGTCTAGAATGAATCACTTCACCTTGACAAAGCTAATCTGATAGCTTATGATGAAAAAGTATGCCTGTCAGGCCGATAAGGATGCACCAAATAAAATCTAGAATGGAATGTCAATGAAATTGCCGCGTTTTGGAGTCGAGGAATGGCTCAATGTTCATGAAAAATCAGCTAGTTTGGACTTGGCCTCTGTCTCCATCGCCTCACTTTATGTGGAGGAACTCCTACAACTGGCCCAGGTTGAGCCCGTGGACTTTTGGCAGGACCTGGCTAAGACCAAGCTAGATTATGGATGGATTGAGGGATCACCGGATTTTAAAGAAGCAGTAGCGTCGCTCTACGGCCATCAAACTCCTGCAAATATTCTCCAAACCAACGGAGCTACGGGGGCTAATATGCTGGCTCTCTATAGTCTGATTGAACCAGGTGACCATGTGATTGTCCTCTACCCGACCTATCAGCAACTTTACGATATCCCCAAGTCCTTCGGGGCTGAAGTTGAGTTTTGGACCATACAAGAGCATCAAAATTGGCTTCCAAGTCTGGATGACTTGCGAGAATTGATGCGCCCTAACACCAAGATGATTTGCATCAACAATGCCAACAATCCGACAGGTGCCGTGATGGACCGGGCTTATTTGGAGGAGTTGGTAGCTATTGCAAGTCAGTCAGGCGCCTATATTCTTTCCGATGAGGTCTACAAGTCCTTTTCTCCAGAGCTGGATGTGCCTGCTATCTGTGACCTCTATGACAAGGGGATTTCCGTCAACAGTCTCTCAAAAACCTATTCCCTACCAGGAATTCGGGTTGGCTGGGTGGCGACGTCTCAAGCTATCACAGATATTTTACGGGACTACCGGGACTATACCATGATTTGTGCTGGCGTCTTTGATGATAAGGTGGCGACCCTGGCCCTCAAGCACCGTCAGGCGATTTTGGAGCGGAATGCTAAGATTGTGCAGACCAACCTTCGTATTTTGGAGGATTGGGTGGCAATAGAAGATCAGGTCAGCTTAATCAGCCCAGCCCAGGTTTCAACAGCCTTTGTGAAATTGAAAGTCTCAGTACCAATTGAGGAATTCTGCCTGGCCTTGCTCAAAGAAACAGGGGTCTTGCTTGTCCCGGGCAACCGCTTTGACATTGAAGGACACGTGCGTCTGGGTTATGCTTGTCCAACAGCGACCCTGCAAGCAGGCCTAGCCAAGCTCAGTGAATTTTTGAAAAGCTACAACTAAATTGAATTTTTATACGCATATATATTGACAACTGTATAAAAATGAGTTAAACTTAAATCATTGAAGGTGACTTCAGTGATTTTTTATTTATGGAGAATATGATTATGAAAAAACTATTATTCGGAGCGGTTGCTCTGCTATCGTCCCTCAGCCTTGCAGCTTGTGGCTCATCCTCTAGTTCAGAAAACTCTCTTGAAGCCATTCAAGAGAAGGGTAAGTTGGTAGTGGCTGTCAGCCCAGACTATGCACCTTTTGAGTTCAAGGCTTTAGTTGACGGGAAAGATACCGTTGTTGGTTCTGACATTGAATTGGCCCAAGCCATTGCTGATGAATTGGGAGTAGAGCTTGAGTTGTCTACCATGAGTTTTGATAACGTCCTGGCTAGTCTCCAATCTGGTAAGGCTGATATTGCTATCTCAGGTTTGTCTTACACTGCTGAGCGGGCTGAAGTTTACGACTTCTCAGAAGCCTATTACACAACTGAAAATGCTTTCCTTGTTCGCAAGTCTGACCTGGATAAATTCTCAACGATTGAAAGTCTTGCTGACCAATCCGTTGGTGTCCAAAAGGGAACCATTGAAGAAGGTTTGGCCAAGGAACAATTGACGAGTTCAAATATCGTGTCCTTGACTGGGATGAGCGAAGCTATTAATGAGTTAAAGACAGGTAAGGTATCTGCGGTAAACCTTGAAGGCCCTGTTGCAGAAGGTTATGTGGCTCAAAATGACGATTTGGCTATCGCCAAAATGGCTTTGACAACTGGCGACGGTGATGCTAAGGCAGTTGCTATGCCAAAAGGCAGTGATGAACTCAAAGCTGCGATTGATAAGGTCATCAAGAAGATTTTGGCAGAAGACAAATACTCAGAATACATCAGTAATGCTGCTGAACTAACAGGATCAGCGGTCGAATAAGCAGAAGAAGAGGCTCAAGTGGGCCTCTTTCATTTGTGAGTACAAGGGCCCAATGTGGGAAGGGATTTTGTGCTATATTTGAAGAATACCTTTCAAAATCAATATTTGGTGTGGGTCGAATTTGTTAACGAATAGCCCTGGAAATCTTGACAGAGAGCCAGCTTGACACCGATAGAAATGAGTTGGGCAAGGAGATTATACAAAGTTTAGTCTAACTTTGGAAGAATATAAGGTTGGTGAGGTCAGGTTCAGCAGGTCCCATTCCGATTGACCTTGAAGAGAAATGAAGTGAAAGAAGGAAAGAGAAGATGCAAACAAGAAAAGGTTGGAGCTTGTATCTTTTGGCTCTGGCGGCTTGTTTGATTTATGGATTGACTTCGGGCTTTCGTGCCAACTATGGGATCATGCTCAATGGCCTAGTAGACTACTCAGGCCTGTCTTATTCATCCGTCAGTCTGGTTATGGCAATTGGACAGTTGGTAGTAGGCTTGGTTCAGCCCTTATTTGGAACTTTGGCCATGAAAAGGACCAATTCTCTGGTCCTTATGATTGGCTTATTTATGGTCATGTCGGGTCTGGGCTTGATGACGGTTAGTCACTCCTTTGTCCTTCTTTTTATCCGTTTGGGCTGCTTGGTTTCAGGTGGTCTAGGTCTTTGGCATTTGGGATTGTCATGGGAGCGATCACGCCTCTCATCGGGACCAAGAAGTCTGCCTTGATTTCGGGGCTTGTCTCAGGTGCTGCTGGAATGGGTGGGATCATCATTTCACCGGGGATGGAATTTTTGATTTCTACCTATGGTATCAAGGCTATGCTCTGGATTTTTGTGTGACCGATGGCTGCCCTTCTCGGCGTTACAATCTGGCTTTTTAGTCAAGAAAAAGGTGCGTAATCGCTTCAGCATCAAACAGAAGCTGAGGAGACAGTTACCTTTGGTCAGGCTTTCAGGCATCTTAATTATCGCTTTATTGCCCTGGCCTTCTTTACCTGTGGTTTCCATATGTCTATCATTGAGACGCATTTGCATAGTCAATACATTTCCTACGGCTTTAGCCCACGTTTGGTAGCCTTTGCTTTCTCTATCTATGGGATTGCCGCGGTGCTTGGCTCAATTGGTTCAGGAGTCTTACTGAATTACTTCAATCACAAATGGGTTTTGGCCAGTATCTATGCCTCTCGTCTGCTGATCCCAGCTCTGCTTTTGGTCCTCCCTAAAACCGTCTTCTTGGTTTATGTGACGGCCTTTCTCTTTGGTCTGACTGGAAATGCGACGGTTCCACCAACCTCTTCCTTGATTATTAAAGAATTTGGCCCTAAAGCCCTCGGTGCTTTGTTTGGGATTGCCTATCTGTTCCATCAGTTTGGAGCCTTTGTCAGTTCTTGGCTTGGAGGAATTTTGCTGGAGGTGACTCACAGCTATAATCTTATTTGGTTTTTGGCCATGGTTCTTAGTCTGTCTGCAGCAGGCATGATTGCTCAGATTTCACAGAAAGAAGAGTCCAGTATTTAAAAAGGGTTTCAAAAAATGGATGCGAGCAGTGCTGACTGACTCGTATTTTTGATTTTGGAAGAGTATCAATTCAGGAAAATCTCAAGAATCATCGAATGAAACCCTTGCCCAACTCTCTGAGAATAGTATGACCAACTCTTGAGATTGTAGGACGGTATACCAAAAAGGTCTAGCTCGTTATAAATTTCACAATATCTGTAAATTTGATACATTAAACTTTTAAATTTGTTATTGAATTCACAATGATAAAGGAGTAAAATAAATCATGTAAACGATTACTATATCATCTCAAAAAGGAGAAATCTTATGGCAACTTTTTATGTCCCTTCAACCAACCTTATCGGTCGTGGTGTTGTAAATGAAATTGGTTCTTATGTCAAAGACTTGGGTTACACTAAAGCTCTCTTGGTTACAGACAAGTTCATCGAATCTAGCGACATCATGGAAAAAGTAGCAGCGCCCCTTAAGGAAGCTGGTATTGACTATGTCGTCTATAGCGACGTTGACCCTAACCCATCTGTAAAAAACGTTGAAGACGGAGTTGCTGTTCTGAAAGAAAACGGCTGTGACTTCATCATTTCACTCGGTGGTGGTTCTCCACAAGATGCAGCTAGCTCAATCTCTATTATTGCGACAAATGGTGGTCGTCCTCAAGACTACGAAGGACTTCACAAGTCTCAAAAATTAGGTCTTCCAGTAGTTGCCATCAATACAACTGCGGGTACATCTGCTGAAATCACGATCAACTATGTCATTACTGATGAAGAGCGCAAGGTTAAAATGGTAATGGTTGATAAAAATAGCTTGGCTGTTCTTTCTGTCAATGACCCAGAACTCATGCTCTCTAAACCAGCTGCTTTGACTGCTGCAACAGGTATGGATGCCTTGACTCACGCTATCGAAGCACTTGTCACACCTGGTGCCTACGGTGTAACCAAGAAATTATCTATCGGTGCAATCGAATTAATCAAGGAATACTTGCCAAAAGCTGTCGAAAATGGTCATGATATCGAAGCGCGTGAAGCTATGGTTAATGCCATCTTCCTTGGAGGTATGGCCTTCAACAATGCTGGTCTTGGCTATGTTCACTCTATGGCTCACCAACTTGGTGCGGTTTACCACCTGCCACACGGTGTCTGCTGTGCTATGCTCTTGCCAGTAGTAGAACGTGAAAATGCCAAACGTGTCCCAGCTGCCTTCCGTGACGTGGCTAAAGCCCTTGGACTTGACCCAGCTGGTAAAACAGACGAAGAATGTGCAGCTTACGCTATTGCTGAAATTGAAAAATTGTCAGAAACCGTTGGTATTCCTAAGAAGTTAACGGAACTTGACATCAAAGAAGAAGAATTCGACTTTGAATACCTCTCTAAGAATGCCCTGATTGATGCTTGTGCACCGGGTAATCCATTCATGCCAACCCTTGAAGAAACCATCGCTTTCTACAAGGAATTGTTCTAAAATCCTGTAAATCGCAGCCTTAAGGTTGCGATTTTTGTCATCTCTGACTTTCTATAATACCGCTTTCATGGTAAAATTAAATCAGCATATATTTACTAGGAGGACTTGTATGGAACAGACTTTTTTCATGATTAAACCTGATGGTGTTGAGCGCCGCTTGGTGGGAGAGATTTTGCATTTGATTGAGCGTCGCGGTTTTACCTTGGAGCGTTTGGAGTTACGTACAGCCACCAAGGAAATCCTGGCCCAGCACTACAATCACTTGGTTGACAAGCCCTTCTTTAAGGATATCGAAGGCTATATGATGAGCGGTCCGATTTTGATTGGGGTCATTTCAGGGCCTAAGGTGGTCAAAAGCTGGCGCAACATGATGGGGGCGACCAATCCAGTTGATGCCCTTCCTGGCACCATTCGTGGGGACTTTGCCATGGCACCAGTGGATGGCAATATTAAAAACGTCGTCCACGGGTCAGACTCTGTCGAATCCGCTCAGCGGGAAATCGCCCTCTGGTTTGGTAAAGAAGAGGCGTAAGCTCTGCTATTTTTCATCAAAACCAAGAATCCAGCCTAGTCGAAACTAGGCTTTTTTGATATAATGAGAAGGACTGTCTAGTTAATCGATGAGAATGGGGTGCTTAAGATGAAACCGTTGCGTGAAACGCCTTGGATGGGGGTCATAACTCCGCTTGGAATTGGAAGTTTTGCTAGTTTTATTGGATTATGCCTCATGTTTTTATTGGAAGACACAGAGGCTTATGGGCATTTTTGGCTTGGCTTACCTTTCTTAGTGATAGGACTCATCTTTCTTTCCTTTGCCCACTATCGATATCGTGAAAATCGAGAAATGTATGAGGCGCTTTACCTGGCACACCCAGAAGTAAAAAGCGATTGGGAAATATTAAGAACTGGAGCAACTTATGCCGATACAGGACTCGGGATTTGGATTTATAAGAATTTTCTGGTCGCTCGTGTGAGTGGTTTACGTGTCTATGATTTGAAGGAAGTTAAGTGGCTTTATGAACATCAACTTGGTTGGAGACGGGTATCTATCGAACGTTCCATGATGGTTGGAGTTCAACAACGTGGACGTCATTTTTTGAAGCAATTACTCTTTGTACAAACTAGAGATATTGACGCACAGTTAGCTCTGCTATTTAAACATATTGAAGAAAACTATCCGCATATTATGTTGGGCTATACAGCTGCTAATAACCAGTTTTTTGGAATTTTGCGGGAAGAGGATAAGAAGAAGCCCAAGCGTTTTTGGGACTTTCTGTTTTAGATAAAAAGGATGCATATGAATTTAGAAGATTTGAAAAAACGCCAGGAGAAGATTCGGAACTTCTCCATTATTGCCCATATTGACCACGGAAAATCGACCTTGGCTGACCGAATTTTGGAAAAGACTGAGACGGTTTCTAGCCGGGAAATGCAGGCCCAGCTCCTGGATAGCATGGATTTAGAACGTGAGCGTGGGATTACCATCAAGCTTAATGCGGTCCAGCTCAATTACACCGCCAAAGATGGTGAGACCTACACATTTCACCTGATTGACACGCCTGGACACGTGGACTTTACCTATGAGGTGTCGCGGTCACTGGCTGCCTGTGAGGGGGCTATCCTAGTTGTCGATGCGGCTCAAGGGATTGAAGCCCAGACTCTTGCAAACGTCTATCTAGCCTTGGACAATGACCTGGAAATCATGCCTGTCATCAATAAAATTGACCTGCCTGCTGCGGATCCTGAGCGTGTTCGACAAGAGATTGAAGATGTCATCGGTCTTGATGCCAGCGATGCTGTTTTAGCATCCGCCAAGGCAGGGATTGGGATTGAGGAAATTCTGGAGCAAATCGTGGAGAAGGTGCCAGCACCGACTGGTGATGTGGAAGCTCCACTTCAAGCCTTGATTTTTGACTCCGTTTACGACCCTTACCGTGGGGTTATCCTTCAGGTGCGCGTGGTCAATGGTACTGTCAAGCCTGGCGATACCATTCAAATGATGAGCAATGGCAAGACTTTTGATGTCACCGAAGTCGGGATTTTCACGCCGAAAGCTGTTGGCCGTGACATCTTGGCGACAGGGGATGTTGGCTACATCGCAGCCTCTATCAAGACCGTGGCAGATACCCGTGTCGGAGATACCGTGACCTTGGCTAGCCATCCAGCAGCTGAGCCTCTGGCTGGCTACAAGCAGATGAACCCTATGGTCTTTGCCGGGATTTATCCGATCGAGTCCAACAAGTACAATGACCTCCGTGAGGCCTTGGAAAAACTCCAACTCAATGATGCCAGTCTCCAGTTTGAGCCAGAAACCTCCCAGGCCCTGGGCTTTGGTTTTCGTTGTGGATTCTTGGGACTCCTCCACATGGACGTTATCCAAGAGCGTTTGGAGCGGGAATTTAATATCGACCTTATCATGACCGCACCGTCGGTAGTCTACCATGTCAACACGACAGATGGAGAGATGATTGAAGTGGCAAATCCATCTGAATTTCCAGACCCGACCCGTGTTGACTCCATCGAAGAGCCGTATGTTAAGGCCCAAATTATGGTGCCGCAAGAGTATGTCGGAGCTGTCATGGAGCTGGCCCAACGCAAGCGTGGGGACTTTGTGACCATGGACTACATCGACGACAACCGTGTCAATGTCATCTACCAAATTCCACTGGCAGAGATTGTCTTTGACTTCTTTGACAAGCTCAAGTCCTCAACCCGAGGTTACGCTAGCTTTGACTACGAGATTTCAGAGTACCGGACATCCAAACTGGTCAAGATGGATATCCTCCTCAACGGCGACAAGGTTGATGCCCTCAGCTTTATCGTCCACAAGGAATTTGCCTACGAGCGTGGAAAGTTAATCGTGGACAAGCTCAAGAAAATCATTCCGCGTCAGCAGTTTGAAGTGCCTATCCAGGCCGCTATTGGTCAGAAAATCGTGGCTCGGAGCGACATCAAGGCCCTCCGTAAGAATGTCCTTGCCAAGTGTTATGGTGGTGACGTATCCCGGAAACGTAAACTACTTGAGAAGCAAAAAGCTGGTAAGAAGCGGATGAAGGCCATCGGTTCTGTCGAAGTGCCACAAGAAGCCTTCTTGAGTGTTCTGTCCATGGACGAAGATGAGAAGAAGTAAAGCGAACATAGTAAAAACAAAACTAGCTTTGTCCTAAATTTTGTCCTAAACTATTATAAAAAATAGAGAAAACAAAGAGAACTTACTTTTACAGGAGTTCTCTTTGTTTTTGGAAATACTTGCTAATTCAGCTTTTGAAAAAACAAAAAGCACCGAATCGGTGCTCCCTATAGCAGGTTGAATACGGACAAAGCCTTATTTTAACGCGCTGTGTTGTTTCGAATGGTCCCAACAATTACAGTATACTATAAATTTGAGATTTTGCAAGCGTTTTATGTTACAATAATAGCAAAATCAATATATCAAGGAGAAAAGCATGCAAAAACCATATACAATCGGTCTTGACATTGGAACAAATTCTGTCGGCTGGTCTGTGATTACAGACGATTACAAGGTTCCCGCTAAGAAAATGGTTGTCAGAGGAAATACAGATAAAACCCATATTAAAAAGAATTTGATGGGCGTACTTTTATTTGATGAAGGACAAGTAGCAGCTGACCGTCGTCAAAAACGGGTATTTCGTCGTCGGATTGCTCGTCGAAAAAATCGTTTACGTTATTTACAAGAGATTTTTGCCTCAGAAATGGCTAAGGTTGATGTCAACTTCTTTCATCGCTTGGAAGAATCTTTTTTGCATGAAGATGATAAGCGGCATGGCAAATATTCGATTTTTGGAACTTTAGCCGAAGAAAAGGCCTATTATGAGGAATTTCCAACTATTTACCACTTGCGGAAACATTTGGCTGATCATTCTGATAAAGCAGATTTGCGTCTGATTTATCTGGCTTTAGCACACATTATCAAGTATCGTGGACATTTTTTGATTGAGGGTAAAATAAATGCAGATAACCCAGATGTTCAACCATTGTTTAACCAATTTATAGAACTATTTGATGCCTTGCAAGAGACTCAGTTAGCTTCTAGGTCGCTTCTTGTTGATAAGATTTTGACTGAAAAGATGAGCAAGTCGCGTAAGGTAGGCCAAGTATTAGATTTGGTTACTGATATTGATCCGAAGAAAAAAGCTGTATTAAAGCAATTCCTAGCCCTAGCGGTCGGCTTGACTGGGAATTTCAAAGTCGCTTTTGGCTTGGATGAAGAGGCGAAATTACAGCTATCTAAGGATACATATGAGGAAGAATTAGCTGCTGTTTTGGCGAAGGTTGAGGATAGTCGCTACGAGGAGTTGTTTGCGACGGTCAAAAAACTGTCTGATGCTATATTGCTTTCAGGGATTTTGCAAACTAGGTGCAAAAATACGCATGCCAAATTGTCTGCCTCAATGGTTGAGCGGTATGAAGAGCACGAAAAAGATTTAGCTGCTTTGAAACATCTGCTTCGTGGACATCGTGAGATTTACCATGATGTCTTTAAGGATGAAACAAAGAATGGCTATGCGGGCTATATCGAGCGAAATGTTTCGCAGGAAGAGTTTTACAAGTACATGAAAACGGTCTTGTCAGCCATTGAGGGGAGCCAAGTCTTTCTAGAAAAAATGGAACAAGAAAACTTCCTTAGAAAGCAACGGACGTTTGACAACGGTGCTATCCCAAATCAAATTCACCTAAAAGAATTACGAGCCATTTTAAAACAACAAGGGAAACATTATCCATTTTTAGCAGATAATCAGGCAAAAATTGAGCAGATTTTGACATTCCGCATTCCCTACTATGTTGGTCCATTGGCCAATGGTCAGAGTTCCTTTGCTTGGTTAAAACGTCGGTCTGATGAGGCAGTGCGTCCTTGGAATTTTGAAGAAGTTGTCGACAAAGAGGCCTCAGCAACAGCCTTTATCAACAAGTTAACCAATAACGATCTCTACCTACCTGATAAAAAGGTCTTGCCAAAGCATAGTCTACTCTATGAAACCTTTATGGTCTATAACGAATTGACGAAAATTCGCTATGTTGATGAGCAGGGCAAGAGTCATTTCTTTGATGCCAATATGAAACAGGAGATTTTTGATGGTGTCTTCAAAGAAAATCGCAAGGTAACTGCTAAGCACCTGAAAACTTATTTGGCTAATGAATTTCCGGAATACCGCATCACAGATCTTCTTGGTCTGGACAAAGATAAGAGTGCATTCAATGCTTCTTTAGGAACCTACCATGATTTGAAGAAGATTTTAGGGAGAGACTTTTTGGATAATCCTGAACACCAAGAGTTGCTTGAGGATGTTGTGCATACCTTGACAGTCTTTGAGGACAAGGAAATGATTACTAATCGGCTTTCTAAACATTTCTCTGGTCAAGAACTGAGACAACTCACTCGCCGTCATTATACCGGTTGGGGGCAGTTATCTCGACAACTCATTCATGGAATCAAAGACAAGCAAAGCCGTAAGACGATATTGGATTATTTGATTGACGATGGTCGCAGCAATCGAAACTTTATGCAGCTGATCAACGATGATGCACTGACGTTTAAAGACCAAATCACTAAAGCTCAAGAGAGTCAAACAGTTGATGACATCCAACAGGTTGTAGCAGACTTGCCTGGTAGTCCAGCCATCAAAAAAGGGATTCTACAGACCATCAAGATTGTGGACGAGTTGATTGCTGTGATGGGTTATGCTCCTGAACATATCGTTGTGGAGATGGCGCGTGAAAACCAAACAACAGCCCGTGGTCGGAGAAAATCAGAAGAACGTAAGAAAATGCTGGAAACAGCTCTGAACGAATTTGGTAGTCATATTTTACCAAAAGATTTGTCCAATGATAAACTTCGCAATGACCGCCTTTATCTGTACTATCTTCAAAATGGTAAGGATATGTATACTGGTGAGGAGTTGGACATCAACCGACTATCCAGTTACGATATTGACCATATCATTCCGCAAAGTTTCATCAAAGATGATTCATTAGACAACCGTGTCTTGACTTCTTCTGAGAAAAACCGTGGCAAGTTGGATGATGTTCCGTCTGAGGCTGTTGTGCAAAAAATGCGACCATTCTGGGATCAATTGTTACGCTCCAAACTCATCACTCAGCGAAAATATAATAATTTGACTCGTGGAAAGTTATCAGAAGAAGTAAAAAAAGGCTTTATCAAACGCCAATTAGTTGAGACCCGCCAAATTACCAAGCATGTCGCACGTCTCCTTGATGAACGGTTTAATCCAACTATCGGAGAGGATGGTAAACGCCAACGAACTGTGGCGATTTTGACACTCAAATCAAGTTTGACTTCTCAGTTTAGAAAGATGTTTGACCTCTATAAAGTGCGTGAGATTAACGACTACCATCATGCTCACGATGCTTATCTCAACGCTGTTGTCGGAAAAGCTTTGCTCATCAAGTATCCACAATTAGCCCCAGAATTTGTATATGGCGAATATGCGAAGATATACAGACCGAAATCCTCCACACCTGCAACGGAAAAAGTTTACCTTTACACTAATGTGATGAAATTTTTCCAATCCGACGAACCTCAGGCAAGCACGGATGGCGAAACAGCATGGATTAAAGATAAACATATAGGTATTGTCAAAAAAGTCCTTTCTTATCCACAAGTTAACGTAGTAAAGAAGACGGAAGTGCAGACGGTTGGGCAAAATGGTGGTTTATTTGATAACAATCTTGTGTCGCCTAAGAAAGTTGCTGCCGACAAACTTATTCCAATTAAGCAAGGTTTGTCAGCAGAAAAATATGGAGGGTATAGTAAGCCAACAACCGCTTATCCAATTTTATTAGTAGCTGATACTCTAGCAGGAAAATCTAAAAAAGCAAAACAAGTCAAAGAGTTGTATCCAATTAGTGTTATGGACCGTCAGAAATTTGAGTCTGATCCAATTGCTTTCTTAGAAGAGAAAGGTTATCACAATGTCAAGTTGTCTAATATTGTGAGATTACCTAAATATAGCTTGATTGATATTGGTCAAGGGATAAGACGAATGTCAGCTACGGCTAAAGAAATCCATAAAGGAAATCAGATGATTCTTTCGAAACAATCAGAGGCATTGCTGTATCATGCTAATCGCAGGACAAAACCAGAAAGTCTGGAGTATTTACAGAACAATCAAGCACAATTTGACGTTTTGCTTAATGAAATGATGCATTTCGCGAAGAAAACATATTTATCTAAGCCGCATATTTCAAAATTAGAGAAAATTTATACTGATAAAGCACATTCTGCAAGTATAGAAGAATTGGCGACTTCTTTTATTGAATTATTTAAGTTTACGAGTGTTGGAGCATCGTCACCATTTGTATTCTTAGGAGAAAAGTTAAATCAAAAACAATACACAGGTGATAAGGACTATATTTCACCATTTTTGAATGGTACCCTCATCCACCAATCTGTCACCGGTCTGTATGAAACTCGGATTGACCTTTCTAAATTGGGAGATGACTGATGGGATGGCGGACTGTTGTGGTGAATACCCACTCAAAATTATCTTACAAAAACAATCACTTGATTTTCAAGGATGCCTCTCGGACAGAGTTAATCCATCTGTCCGAGATTGACATCTTGCTATTGGAAACAACTGATATTGTTCTGACAACCATGCTCATCAAACGTTTGGTCGATGAAAATATTTTATTGATTTTTTGTGATGACAAACGCTTGCCGATTGCACAACTGATGCCTTACTATGCTCGACATGACTCCAGTTTGCAACTCTCGCGTCAGATTGCTTGGGCAGAAGATGTTAAAGCAGAAGTGTGGACAGCCATTATTGCTCAAAAGATTTTAAACCAAGCTTATTTCTTAGGAGAGTGTCAGTTTTTTGAAAAATCTCAAGCTGTTATGGAGATGTACCACGGGTTAGAGAGTTTTGATCCTACTAACCGTGAAGGACATGCTGCTAGGACTTATTTTAATACCTTGTTTGGAAATGACTTTTCACGTGAACAAGATAATCCAATCAATGCGGGTTTAGATTACGGCTATAGTCTTTTGCTCAGTATGTTTGCAAGAGAAGTTGTTGTCTGTGGGTGCATGACGCAATTTGGCTTAAAACATGCTAATCAGTTCAATCAATTTAATTTTGCTAGTGACATCATGGAACCTTTTCGCCCTGTTATAGACTGCATTGTTTATGCTAATCGGGATAAATCTTTTGTCGGTATTAAACGTGAACTCTTTACCATTTTTTCAGAAACCTTTTCTTATCAAGGGAAGGAGATGTATCTAACGAATATTGTTAGTGATTATACTAAAAAAGTTATTAAAGCTTTGAACACCAACGGAAAGGGCATGCCAGAGTTTAGGATATGAGTTACCGCTATATGAGAATGTTACTGATGTTTGATATGCCAGTGGAGACGGCTGACGAACGAAAAGCCTACCGGAAATTTCGCAAGTTTTTGTTGAACGAGGGGTTCATCATGCACCAATTTTCTGTTTACAGCAAACTGTTGCTTAATAATACTGCCAATAACGCAATGTTAGGACGTTTGCAGGAAAATAATCCTAAAAAAGGGCACATTACCTTATTGACGGTGACGGAAAAGCAGTTTGCTCGCATGGTTTATTTACATGGTGACCGTGATCAATCTATAGCCAATACAGATGATCGTATCGTATTTCTAGGAGATGTATTTGATGAAACTTAATTTCCCAATATTAGATGAAGCGATTATTCTGGATAAGGAAACGATATTAGTTGTTGAAGACACTCAAATTTTTTCTCAGTTAGTACGTTCTCTTTATCAATATACAGAGGAATCTGATTTGAGACTTTTTGATGAGAAACAAAAGTCGCTAAAAGAATCAGAGATCATGGTAATTACTGATATTTTAGGTTTTGACATCAATTCTCCAGCTGTTTTGAAGCTTGTCCATGCTGATTTGGAAGAACAACTTAATGACAAACCTGAAGTCAAATCTATGATTGAAAAACTAACAGCTACAATTACGGAGCTGATTTCTTATGAGTGTTTGGAAAATGAGTTAGATTTAGAGTATGATGAAATCACGATTTTAGAGTTAATTAAGTCACTGGGTGTAAAGATTGAGATGCAAACAGATACTATCGTAGAAAAGTGTCTTGAAATTTTACAGATTTTTAAATATTTAGCGAAGAAGCGTCTCCTAATTTTTATCAATAGCGGTGCTTACTTGACTAAAGAAGAGTTAACTCAATTGGTTGATTACATTAGACTTAGTCAGATGACAGTTTTATTTATTGAACCAAGGCGACTGTATGACTTTCCGCAGTATATCTTGGATGAAGACTATTTTTTAATCAGTGAAAATATGGTATAATAGTAGTAATGAAGGGATTCAGGAGAAACTGAAGTCAGGCTGAGATGAGCAGTGCGATTACGAAATTTCGAGACAAAAATACGTCTACGAGGTTTTAGAGCTGTGTTGTTTCGAATGGTCCCAAAACTGGAGAATACTGATAGAGGCGATATTCGTAGTTTTAGAGCTGTGTTGTTTCGAATGGTCCCAAAACCTTAGGAGGAAGGGGTTATATCCATTTAACTGTTTTAGAGCTGTGTTGTTTCGAATGGTCCCAAAACCACTCATCTTGACAGCAGGAAAGACTGCTAGTTTTAGAGCTGTGTTGTTTCGAATGGTCCCAAAACTCTTACCGACACCAGTTGTTCCAAGAAACAGTTTTAGAGCTGTGTTGTTTCGAATGGTCCCAAAACGAGCACGATGGCATCAGTGGCGCAGTTATGGTTTTAGAGCTGTGTTGTTTCGAATGGTCCCAAAACCTTTCCAAAGTAGCCCAATTCAGCAAGAACGTTTTAGAGCTGTGTTGTTTCGAATGGTCCCAAAACTTGCATTTCCTACACCATTAGCTTCAACGGGTTTTAGAGCTGTGTTGTTTCGAATGGTCCCAAAACTGAATGTCACAACACAAAAACTTTTCAGAGGTTTTAGAGCTGTGTTGTTTCGAATGGTCCCAAAACAAGCAACATTTGCGGGTTACCTGGGATTATGTTTTAGAGCTGTGTTGTTTCGAATGGTCCCAAAACTTTCTTTGGCTTGCGTTAGGACATGATGAAGTTTTAGAGCTGTGTTGTTTCGAATGGTCCCAAACCCCCCCTTTAAGCACCGACAGCTGTTGGCTCAGTTTTAGAGCTGTGTTGTTTCGAATGGTCCCAAAACTATCCCTTCGAAGTGAATTATCGTTCATATGTTTTAGAGCTGTGTTGTTTCGAATGGTCCCAAAACTTGAGGCGTATCAAACAGTAATTGAACTTTGTTTTAGAGCTGTGTTGTTTCGAATGGTCCCAAAACGAAGCTGACGCTATCCTTGAAGAGTTAATTGTTTTAGAGCTGTGTTGTTTCGAATGGTCCCAAAACCTTTTATTATTCCTAAAACTCTTGAAGAGTGTTTTAGAGCTGTGTTGTTTCGAATGGTCCCAAAACTAGCTAGTAGGATTTATTCTAACTTTTATCGTTTTAGAGCTGTGTTGTTTCGAATGGTCCCAAAACTTGTGTTGGAATTATGGTGACACTTGCAGGTTTTAGAGCTGTGTTGTTTCGAATGGTCTCAAAAAGTAATGTAGCAGTGGTTAAATGCACTCTTGACTTGTCCAAGTAGTGAACATAACTGAAGATGAAGGTAAATTATAAAAGGATTAAATTTGGTAGATGAGATTATGAAATTGCGATATATCGGGGAATCTTTTGGAGTAGATTCTTTGACTAATGGTCGTGTATACACTATATTGGAGATTCTTCCGGATGATTTAGTGAGAGTCGTTGATGACAGTGGAGAAGCCTATTTATATAGTTATAAAAATCCTAGGCCTCTTGATGAGAGTTCTGTGGGCGGATATTGGGAAATTCCATAATTGGTTTCAGTTTACTTCTAAAAGTTTCAATTATTTTGCTAGACCATAGCAGAGCAGGTATTGAGCTCTGCTATTTTATATATGAAAACGTATTAGTGTCTGAATTCAAGTCAAATCCCGTTTTATATGATGGCTTTGTGGTATACTGGTAAGGTTGAAAAACAAAATAAGCGTGATAGGACAGCTTCGCACTGTCCTTTTAGAAAAGAGAAACATGAAATTTACAGAAATGAATCTGTCAAACGAGATTTTGGCAGCAGTCGAAAAAGCGGGCTTTGAAACGCCATCGCCTATTCAAGAAATGACCATTCCTTTGGCCCTAGAAGGTAAGGATGTAATTGGTCAAGCCCAAACGGGTACAGGTAAAACAGCAGCCTTTGGCCTGCCAACCTTGGAAAAAATTAACACTGAGAATCCGCTTGTGCAGGCCTTGGTGATTGCACCAACGCGGGAGTTAGCGGTGCAAAGTCAGGAAGAACTCTTCCGTTTTGGACGTGACAAGGGCGTTAAAGTTCGCTCTGTTTATGGTGGTTCATCCATCGAGAAACAAATCAAGGCTCTTCGTTCAGGTGCCCACATCGTTGTAGGGACACCAGGCCGTCTTTTGGACTTGATCAAGCGTAAGGCTCTGAAATTGGATGGGGTTGAGACGCTTATCCTGGATGAAGCAGATGAAATGCTTAACATGGGCTTCTTGGAAGATATCGAAAGCATCATCTCTCGTGTTCCTGAAAGCCGTCAAACCTTACTCTTCTCAGCAACCATGCCTGAACCGATTAAACAAATCGGTGTCAAGTTCATGAAAGAACCTGAGCATGTCAAGGTCAAAGCCAAAGAACTGACAACGGAACTAATCGATCAGTACTATATCCGTGTGAAGGAAAATGAAAAATTTGATACGATGACACGTCTTATGGATGTGGACCAACCTGAGTTGTCCATCGTCTTTGGACGGACTAAGCGTCGTGTTGATGAGTTGACGCGTGGTCTTAAACTTCGTGGCTTCCGTGCCGAAGGTATCCACGGTGACTTGGATCAAGGCAAACGCCTGCGCGTACTCCGTGATTTTAAAAATGACAATCTTGATATCTTAGTAGCAACCGACGTTGCGGCGCGTGGTTTGGACATTTCTGGGGTTACCCATGTCTACAACTACGATATCCCGCAAGATCCGGAGAGCTACGTTCACCGTATCGGCCGTACTGGTCGTGCTGGTAAATCTGGACAATCGATTACCTTCGTGTCACCCAACGAAATGGGGTATTTGGCTATTATTGAAGATTTGACCAAGAAACGCATGAAGGGGCTTAAACCTGCGACAGCTGAGGAAGCCTTCCAAGCCAAGAAAAAAGTGGCTCTGTCTAAGATTGAACGTGACTTTGAAGATCCAGCAATCCGTGGAAACTTCGATAAGTTCAAGGGTGATGCTGTCAAGTTGGCTAGCGAGTTCACACCAGAAGAATTGGCCCTTTATATCTTAACCTTGACTGTTCAAGACCCAGACACCTTGCCAGAAGTTGAGATTGCGCGTGAAAAACCATTGCCATTCAAGTTTGCTCCTGGTCAAGCCAAGGGCAAGGGAGGCCGTGGTAATCGTGATCGTCGTGATGGTGGCCGAGGTCGGAGAAACGACCGTGACCGAGATGGTTTCCGTGGAGATCGTCGTCGGGATAACCGCCGCGGAGACCGCGATTTTAATCGTCGTGACGACAAGTTTAAGAAAGACAACCGTCGTCAAGACAATAAAAAACCTCACAAGAACACATCAAGTGAGAAGAAAACTGGTTTTGTCATCCGTAATAAGGGTGAAAGATAAGTTTGGAATTAGCTGAGTTTCTATCTAGAAGCTCAGTTTTTTATTTTGCACCAAAATGTATCTGAATCAAATCGATAGGCTTTCGGCATTTCTAAATTTCTAGATATGAGTTTGGAGTACTGATTGGCTTGCTCTCTGTAAAATGTCAGCTGTTTTCATAAGTTTTTGTTATAATAAGGCTAGGAGAGGAGGAACTGATATGAAAGTACTTGTCCTTTACAATTCAAATTCTGGCTCAGGTGACAAGGAGCAGTTGATTGACCAGCTCAAGACTGACTTGTTGGCACACGGCTATTTAGCAGAAGATATTGCTATCGAGGAACCTTCGTCTATAGAAGAAGCGGTCGCCATGGCAAAGCAGGCCTCAGAAAATCATGTCGATCTGGTTGTCACTATGGGTGGTGATGGAACCATCAATAAGATTGCTGGTGGTATTTACGAGGGTGGCGCTCACTCAACTCTGGGGATTTTACCCTCTGGAACCGTCAATAACTTTGCCAAGTCTCTTAAATTGCCCCAAGGTAAGGACGCTATTTCTGTTTTGAGGGAAGGAGTAGCTAGGCCTGTCGAGCTCTGTCGAGTCAATCAGAGCTACGCCATCTCCAGCTTAACCCTGGGGATTTTAGCGGATATTGCTGCAAATGTAACAGCCGATGAAAAACGCAAATGGGGACCTCTTGCCTATCTAAAAAATGCGGTCAAAATCTTGACGCGCAACCGTAATTACTATCTTGAACTAACCCATGATGGTCAAACCCTACGTCATAAGACCAAGATTTTACTGATTACCTTGACCAACTCGGTTGGAGGTATGGATCAATTTGATCCCAAGGCTGGCCTCAATGATGGGCTGATGAGCGTTTATTTGCTCTCGGATTTTTCTTTTTGGAAAATGTTGCTGTCGCTGCCAAGAATATTACGAGGAGAGTTTGGGTATCTAGAAGGAATCACCCATTTCCGGACAGGCAAGATGACCATACGCCAGTACAAGCGAACTTGGCGTAAGGCTAGAACCCGGATCGACGGGGATAAGAGTGATCAGCTCCCGATTGTCTTGGAGATGATTCCCCAGGCCATTAAGGTCATGGTCCCAAATGATCAAAATAGATAAAAAAGTAGAAGCGGTTGGTCTTCTACTTTTTTGTTTGATAAGTCTCGCTGTGTTCAGTGATGTAGGCCAGTTTGGCAGGGCGGGTCTTCTTTTTGAAGTGGTATTCGGCAGACATGGCAGCCTGTTTGGTGTCGTGTTCTTCGGCATAGAGGAGGCGGACTGGGAGTCTGGCCTTGGTGTACTTTGCTCCCTTGCCGGCGTTATGGGTTTTGACCCGCTTGTCAACATCAGTTGTGTAGCCTGTGTAGAGGGTTTTATCCGCACATTCGAGGACATACATGTAGCCCTTTTTAGGGTCTTTTTCTTGCATTTTTTCCAAAGTAAATCTCAAAAATTTCGTCTGTGTAGTCGCCACTATCTTGATGGACGATGAGGGGAGGGAGGATTTTAAGGCCGTCCGTTGAGCCGTCCTTGATGGCTTCGATGAGAAGCATATTGGCTTCTTTGTTGGCTTTGGGATAGACAAACTGGATGCGCTTGGGCGCCAGTTTATACTGTCTGAGGGTATCTAAAATATCCAGAAAGCGGTCAGGTCTGTGAACCAGGGCTAGGCGGCCGTTGCTCTTGAGGGCATGCTGGCTAACCTGGCAAATCTCCTCCAAATTAGTCGTGATTTCATGGCGTGCCAAGAGGTAATGCTCGTTGAGATTTTTCTTGGATGTCTCGTCAGCCTTGAAGTAGGGAGGATTGCAGAGGATGAGGTCAACTCCGGACCGTGGAACATGGCAGAGCAGGTTCTTGAGGTCGTCATTGACCATGCTGACCTGGTCGGATAACTGGTTGAGTTGGATGGAGCGCTCTGCCATATCTGCCAGTCTCTCCTGAAGTTCAACCTCGACAATCTTTGCCTGGGTCTGTGTTGACGCAAACAAGCCTACCGCACCGTTCCCGCTGCAGAGGTCCACAATCAGTCCCCTGCTCGGCAATTTTGGAAACCGAGACAGCAAGACACTATCGATGGAGTAGCTAAAGACATCGCGGTTCTGGATAATTTGAACGTCGGTCGAGAAGAGCTGGTCAATACGCTCTCCGTCTTTTAAAATCTGTGAATTCATGGTACAATTATACCACATTACTGATTTGAAGGAGTGAAGAAGAGACGTGTTTTATGCTCATTTACGGACCCTGGTGGTTTTTCTCTTGTGGATTGTCAATGGCAATGCCCACTACCATAATAGGGATAAAATCTTAGACAAGGATGAAAACTATATTCTAGTATCGCCCCATCGGACCTGGTGGGACCCTGTCTACATGGCTTTTGCGGCTCGGCCTAAGCAATTTGTCGTCATGGCTAAAAAGGAACTCTTCAAAAATCGAATTTTATCGTGGTGGATTCGTATGTGCGGCGCCTTTCCTGTGGACCGTGAAAATCCAAGCCAAGAGGTCATCCGGTATCCTGTCAATGCCCTCAAGAAAAGCAATCGCTCCCTTCTCATGTTTCCAAGTGGTAGCCGGCATTCTCAGGATGTCAAGGGCGGTGTTGCCGTTATCGCTAAGATGGCCAAGGTTAAAATCATGCCTTGTGCCTATTCAGGTCCCATGACCTTGTCAGGACTTCTCAAGGGTGAACGTGTAGACATGAACTTTGGTAATCCTATTGATATTTCAGATATCAAGCGAATGAATGATGAAGGGGTGGCCGAGGTTGCTCGTCGCATTCAGATGGAATTCGACCGTATCGATGAGGAAAACAAGACCTACAACAATGGGAAAATGGGCAATCCTTTGACCTATATTTTGCGGATTCCAGCTATACTGCTCGCTCTCATCTGGATTATCTTGGTTCTGCTCTTTAGCCTGGTTGCTTCTTTTGTGTGGGACCCTGACAAGCACCGTTCATGGGAGAAAACTGAGACCAAGTAAAGGTAAGGTTCCTGGCATCGGTTACAGAGAAAGACAATTGATTTTCTTTCTCGATTTTCAAATTGAAAAGATATTATAAAAGACCGTTCATAATTTTGTACGGTCTTTTTGTTATGTGATTTTCAGGTTCTTCACATTATCATACTAAACCACTAAACCTACCTTTAACCTGTATCGCAGTTAGACATAAAAACTAACGATTTGGCAGGTATAGTGGTCGTGTTTTACAATTTAATCTCAAGCACAATCGGTACGTGGTCTTGGCGGGCGCCGGAGTCGATCATGGCAGAGCGGGTAACTTTGTCAGCAACGCGGTCGCTGGTCAACCAGTAGTCAATTCTCCAGCCAGTGTTGTTGATTTTGCTGGTGCGGCTGCGCTGAGCCCACCAAGTGTAGGCACCCTCTACACCACCGTGCAGGTGGCGGAAGGTATCGGTGAAGCCTTTGCCAAGGAGGTTGGTAAAGCCAGCCCGTTCTTCGTCGGTGAAGCCTGGGGACTGACGGTTGCTGGCTGGGTTGGCCAGGTCGATTTCCTTGTGGGCAACGTTGTAGTCACCGGTCGCAAGGACAGGTTTTTGAGCGTCAAGGCTAGCCAGATAGTCTGCGTATTTTTCGTCCCAAATCTGACGGTCAGCCAAGCGGCGGAGACCATCCCCAGCGTTTGGGGTGTAGACTTGCGTGACGAAGTAGCCGTCAAATTCAAGCGTGATGATCCGACCTTCGCTGTCCATGGTGGTTGGTGAGCCGATTTCAGGGTAGGTCACGATAGGAGATAGTTCTTTGCGGTAGAGGAACATGGTTCCAGCGTAGCCTTTGCGAGCTGGTTCGCAAGACGAGCGCCAAACAATGGCATGGTCTGGGAAGTAGCTTTCCAGGATTTCCATGTGTTTTTTTGTTGGGCCCTTGTCGGAGAGTTTGGTTTCCTGAATGGCGATGATGTCAGCATTCTCAGCGACCAAAGTATCCACGACTGCGCGTGAGAGAAGGGCGCGTGGGCTGTCAGAAGTCAGGGCAGCGTTGAGGGAATCGATGTTCCAAGAAATGAGTTTCATAGGGTGTCCTTTTCTAGTTTACTTGCCTCTCATTATACCAAAAAACTCTAGTCAGAACGACTAGAGTGTACTGGACCATAGCAGAGCTGGCCCTCTACTCACTCAAAATCAAAAGAGAATAGGCCGGTTAATGGAAGCAAAACTGGAGTTAAGCAAGAAAACCTAACGATGTTTAGTTCTGATTTTTTATGAGTATTAGTCTGGTTTCTTCGCTAGCATGGTTGCAAAACGGAGTTTGATTCGGTTGCCGTTTTCGTCACGTTTGTGGAGTTCACCGACATCTTCGTTATAACGTAAGAATTCCCAGCCTTCATAGTAGCTCTGCAATTCTCCCTCAGTAAAGGTAAAGCGGAAGGGCATCTGACAAGGGTAGTCAGGGGTATCCATAGCACAGACGATAAGGTTATAGCCACCTGGCTTGGTATGGGTCTGCATGTTGTGGATAATAGCAGGAATGTCGTCTCGGTTGAGGAACATGAAGACAACGGTGGACAGGATGAAGTCGTAGTCCTCCTCAATGGTAGCCTCGTTGATATCGTACCAGTGAACGTCAGAGGGCAGATTTTCAGCCTGGGCCATATTCTCCAAGTTGACCAGGGCTTGGCCGTTGGCATCAACAGAAGTCACTTCATGGCCAAGCATGGTTAGGTAGAGAGAATTTCTGCCTGAACCTGAGCCTAGATCCAAGACCTTGCTGGCTGGCTCGAGGAAATCCTTGGCGAAAATGACCTCGGAGTGGGTGCGGCTGATGTCGTATTTCTTGCTGATGTAGTCCTCAAGGGTGCAGTAAAAGTTCAGCTGCATCTCCAAATCATCCGTCAGCGGGGTTACCTTGTGCCAGGCTTGAGGTTCGACAAAAGGCGTCTCTGTTTCGCTGTCAAAGATGAGTTGACCAAGGACATTGCCAGCCTCATCAAGCTGATCAAACTGGAGCTGACCTGAAAAAATGGTAATTTTGGCCCAGGTGCCAACCTTTGTATTGTGCTGGTTGCGGATGGCCTCAGGCATAGTGTCCACCGTCCAACGGGGCATACTCTTGTAGCAGATTAAATCGTCGTGTGACATGGCAAATCCTCCAATTCTTTGATAGGGTGCTTGGTAAAATCAGAACGCTCATACTCTTGCAGAATTTCATCAATCGGTATGAGGAGGTCTTGCCAACTTCTCTAATGGCTACGTTAACCAGCTTTGACAGATGAGTTTTGCTGAGTATCCGTGGCCAGTGCTAGGTAGGAAACTTAGCAGAGTCAGCCTATGTAGCCTTGGCCATTGTGATTTTGATTGCCTTAATTATAGCAGAAATAGGCAGATTTTGGGCCAGAAAATCAGAATTTTCAGGATATAGTTTAAATTTGTTGCTATTTTTTGGACCACTAGCGCAAATGCCTCAAATTCATACTAATTTTATGCTATAATAAACTGTTACTACAAACGCGTTTCATTCGCGCGGAAAGGAAAACCCATGACTGAAAAGAATTTTTACATTACTACCCCGATTTACTACCCATCTGGGAAGCTCCATATCGGGTCTGCCTACACGACCATCGCCTGTGACGTGCAAGCCCGCTATAAGCGTCTCTTGGGCTATGATGTCTACTATTTGACAGGTCTCGATGAGCACGGACAAAAGATTGAAGCTAAGGCAGCAGAAGCTGGCCTGACACCGCAAGCGTACGTCGATGGCATGGCAGAAGGCGTTGAGAAACTCTGGGACTTGCTGGATATTTCCCATGATGTTTTTTATCGTACGACCAATCCTGAGCACGAAAAAGCCGTTCAGCGGATTTTTGAAAAATTGCTAGCGCAGGACGACATTTACCTGGGTGAATACTCAGGCTGGTACTCTGTCTCAGATGAAGAATTTTTCACTGAGAGCCAATTGACAGAGGTCTTCCGCGACGAGACTGGTAAGGTCACAGGTGGGGTAGCTCCATCTGGTCACGAAGTGGAGTGGGTGTCTGAGGAGTCTTATTTCTTCCGCATGGGCAAATACGCGGATAGACTCTTGGCCTTTTACAAGGAAAATCCTGATTTCATCACGCCAAACAGTCGCATGAACGAGATGATCAATAACTTCATCGAGCCAGGCTTGGAAGATTTGGCCGTGTCACGGACTAGCTTCACTTGGGGAATCCCAGTGCCGCAAAATCCAAAACACGTGGTCTACGTATGGCTGGACGCCCTCTTTAACTATATGACCGCCTTAGGTCTGGAAAATAACCTGGAAAACCGCCTGGACAAGTTCTGGCCAGCGGACATCCACATGGTCGGGAAAGATATCCTGCGTTTCCACTCCATCTACTGGCCAATTTTCCTCATGGCGCTGGATTTGCCATTGCCAAAACGATTGGTAGCTCACGGCTGGTACGTGATGCAGGACGGCAAGATGTCCAAATCCAAGGGCAATGTGGTCTACCCAGAAATGTTGGTAGAACGCTACGGTTTGGATCCGCTCCGCTATTACCTCATGCGCAGCCTTCCGGTCGGTTCTGACGGAACCTTTACCCCTGAAGACTATGTCGGCCGTATCAACTACGAGCTGGCCAACGACCTGGGCAACCTCCTCAACCGGACCGTTGCCATGATGAACAAGTATTTTGCAGGGAAGGTGCCAACAGCTATCGCAAGCTCAACCAGCTTTGATGCAGACCTGCAAGCAGTTGCTGATAAGGCCATCGCTGACTACCATACCTACATGGAATTGGTGGACTACCCACGTGCCCTTGAAGCAGTCTGGAGCCTGATTGCCCGGACCAACAAGTACATCGACGAGACGGCTCCATGGGTCTTGGCAAAAGACGAAGCGCAAGAAAGCGAGTTGGCTGCGGTCATGGTTCACTTGGCAGAAAGCCTGCGCGTGGTGGCGCATATGATTGCACCATTCATGATGAATACCGCCAACCAAATCACCCAACAACTGGGGCTTGGCGATGTAGTTTCTACGGAAAACCTGGCCTTTGGTGCCTTCCCAGAAGGTGTGACGGTTGTTGAAAAAGGGACACCAATCTTCCCACGTTTGGACATGGAAGAAGAGATTGCCTACATCAAGGAACAAATGTCCGCTGGCAAACCTGTTGTTGAAAAAGAGTGGAACCCTGATGAAGTCAGCCTCAAAAACAGCAAGGCAGACGTCAAGTTTGAGGACTTTGACGCAGTGGAAATCCGTGTGGCTGAAGTCATCGAAGTATCCAAGGTCGAAGGTTCTGACAAATTGCTTTGCTTCCGACTGGATGCCGGTGACGACGAGCACCGCCAAATCCTCTCAGGCATTGCCAAGTTCTATCCAAACGAACAAGAATTGGTCGGCAAAAAACTCCAAATCGTCGCCAACCTCAAACCCCGCAAGATGATGAAGAAATACGTCAGCCAAGGCATGATTTTGTCAGCCGAACACGACGGCAACCTCACCGTCTTGACCGTGGACCCAAGCGTACCGAATGGTGCAATTATCGGCTAAACAAACAAATTCATTCCTCTCAAGCTATCTTGGGAGGAATTTTGGTATAATGGGAACAAGAAAACTAGAGAGTACTGTGAAACTCAGTAAAAGTAGTAAAAGCAGTAAAAGGAGCAAACCATGACATTTGAAGAGATTTTGCCAGGCCTCAAGGCCAAGAAAAAGTATGTCCGCACGGGATGGGGTGGGGCTGAGAACTTCGTCCAGCTCTTTGATACCATCGAGATCAACGGACAAAAACTGGAGGCCACACCATATTTCCTGATTAACGTGACGGGTGACGGTGAGGGCTACTCCATGTGGAGTCCAACGCCTTGTGACGTGCTGGCGACTGACTGGGTAGAAGTCCATGACTAGACGGGTCCTCATCACTGGCGTTTCCTCAGGAATTGGGCTAGCACAAGCTCGGGCTTTTTTGGAAAATGGCTGCGCAGTCTACGGCATCGACAAATCAGAGCGACCAGATTTGGCAGGCAATTTTCAGTTCTTGCAGGCGGACCTGACAGGGAACTTATCTCAGGTGCTTGACTTTGCGCCTGAAATTGATGTGCTCTGTCTGACAGCAGGCGTTCTCGACGACTATAAGAAGCACTTGGAGACGACAGAAGAAGAAATAGAGCAAATTTTTGCGACCAACTTTTTTAGTGTGACCAAATTGGTTCGCCTCTACCTGCCCCAGATGGTCGAGCGAAAGTCTGGTATTATCATCACCATGTGCTCAATTGCTAGCTTTTTAGCCGGTGGCGGAGGTTCTGCCTATACAGCTAGCAAGCATGCCCTAGCAGGTTTTACCAAGCAATTAGCCCTAGACTATGCCCGCGATGGGGTTCAGGTTTTTGGGATTGCACCTGGTGCGGTTCAAACGGCCATGACCCAAGCTGATTTTGAACCAGGCGGTTTAGCGGACTGGGTGGCAGAAGAAACTCCTATCGGACGCTATACCCAGCCTCTGGAAATCGCAGAGCTGACCCTCTTTCTCGCCTCTGGCAAAGCCCAATCCATGCAGGGAGAGATTGTACGCATTGACGGTGGTTGGGGGTTGAAATGACCAAATACTTCGAGATTGGCTTTGGCAACCGTTGGTTCATGAGGACAGAGTTTGAGACAAGCGATGGTACAGAGTACGAGGTAAAAGGCTGGGTCAGACCCATAGCACCTCAGTCTATTTACCTTCGTCTTTGGGTCGGCTACTGTGTCTTTATTTGGGATAGCGAAGATGGGATAAAATGCGGCAAAAAGTCGCGCAAAGCTCTGAAATTTATCTTAGGCATACGCTCCAAATCCTCTCAGTAAACCTTAAAGAATCCTTATCAGACTTTTTGATGGGTAGACTTTTTAAATTGTTTTTGCTAGATTAGTATGAGAAAAACAAAACAAAAAGGAGACACGTATGTCTGAAAAGAAAAGTGTATATGCACTGACCTCAGCCTATGTTGCTGTGATGGTGCTGAGTTTCATCTATAACTTCCAGTTCAGAGGAATTTCCTATCAAGACAGCCAATTTGTTATTGCTGAAATTCCGTTCTTGCTGGTATTAGTCGCCATGATGAGTTGGTATGTCTGGGAATACGGCGAAAAATTTAGCTTACCAAGTGAAATTATTCCCCAGCGTCATTATTTTGTCATTGGCTTTGTTCCTTTAGCTTTGACCTTGTTACTGGTCTGGTTGGGGTAATTTCAAATTAGTCTAGCGTTCATTTTGCCTCTGGTCGGCACTCTGTTGGTTGGTTTTGGCGAGGAGTTTCTCTTTAGACGGGTGATTTTACCTTACTTTCTGAAAAAGTTTCCTATCCGTAAAGTCATTATTTTATCTGCACTAGTATTTGGCGTTTTCCATGCCCTCAATATTTTTGCAGGTAGTGATGTTAAGGCGGTGATGGTTCAAGTTGTCACGACGACGATTCTTGGTTTTTACTATGCACATCTTTATCTGTTGATGCAAAAAATCACTTGGTGCGCAGTGGACCATGGGTTATGGGATTACATTGTTTTTAACAAAGCAGCGGCTTCAATCCCACTTATTATGGGACTCCTGATTGCTCAGGTAGTCCTTCGTATCGTGATGACCATCATCATGGCACGACGAGTGGCAAAAATCGCTAAATCATAAAAACGAAGAGGAGATGTTATGAAATTAGGATTACTCGGTACAGGCATGATTGTCAAGGAACTTCTACCTGTCTTATCAACGATTGAGGGAATTGAACTCTCGGCTATCCTATCAACACCGCGCAGTCTAGGAACTGCTCAGGAGCTGGCTGACCAGTATGGCATAGGGACAGCGATGTCTGACTATGACGAGGTCTTAGCAAATCCTGACGTGGACACAGTCTATGTGGCTGTGCCTAACCACCTTCACTATGACTATGCTCGCAAGGCTCTTCTGGCTGGTAAGCACGTTATCTGCGAGAAGCCCTTTACCCTGCGACTATCTGACTTGGAGGATTTGGTAGCCATAGCAGAGCAGCAAAACCTTTTCTTGCTAGAGGCCATCACCAACCAGTACCTGGGCAATTTTGCCTATCTACGTGACCATCTGTCTGACCTTGGCGAGGTCAAGATTGTCTCTTGCAATTATTCCCAGTATTCGTCCCGCTACGATGCCTTTAAACGGGGAGAGATTGCACCTGCCTTTGACCCTGCTCAGGGTGGTGGTGCCCTTCGTGACCTCAATATCTACAACATCCACTTGGTAGTCGGTCTCTTTGGGCGACCAAAGCGTGTGTCTTATCTGCCCAACATGGAGCGTGGCGTGGACACGTCAGGTATCCTGACCATGGACTATGGCGAGTTTAAAGCAGTTTGTATCGGTGCCAAAGATTGCGGAGCAGCTATTACCTCAACTATCCAAGGAAACAAGGGCTCTCTAGTGGTCAATGGTCCGACCAACAGCATGCCGTCTGTGACCCTTGCTCTAAATGGGAAAGAGCCTCAGACTCTGGATGCCAACACCCCTCACCACCGCATGCAGGCTGAGTTTGTTGCTTTTGAGGAGATGATCCGGACGGATAACCATGTGGCAGCGCAAGCGCAACTGGAGCATAGTCTAGCGGTCATGGCAGTGCTGGATGAGGCCGTTTCGTCTTTAAATTAACAATTCCATCAAAATATGATATAATCCAAGGGTAATAGCTCTGCTATTGCCTTTTATTAAAGGAAAAATGACAAACAGAATTGAGAAAAAATGAGTAATTACGCTATTATCCTCGCTGCGGGTAAGGGAACCCGCATGAAGTCTGACCTGCCTAAGGTTCTGCATAAGGTTGCAGGAATCACGATGTTGGAGCATGTTTTTCGCAGTGTTTCTGCTATTGAACCTGTTAAAAATGTGACGGTTATTGGCCACAAGGCAGAGCTGGTTCAGGAAGTGCTTGAAGGGCAATCAGACTTTGTCCTCCAATCAGAGCAACTCGGAACTGGTCATGCTGTAATGATGGCAGAGCCTGTTCTTGGAGACCTCCAAGGTCATACCTTGGTCATCGCTGGAGATACACCTCTCATTACAGGAGAGAGTCTGGCTAACCTCATCCAGTTCCACATTTCCCATAAAAATGTGGCGACAATTTTAACAGCAGAGGCTGTTAATCCATTCGGTTATGGTCGTGTGGTTCGCAACAAACACAACGAAGTGACTAAGATTGTTGAGCAAAAGGACGCTTCTGATTTTGAACAGCAGATTAAAGAAATTAACACAGGAACTTATGTTTTTGATAACAAACGTCTTTTCGAAGCTCTGAAAAACATCAATACTAATAATGCCCAAGGGGAGTACTACTTGACGGATGTTATTGGAATTTTCAGGGAAGCTGGTGAGAAGGTTGGGGCCTACATTCTCAAAGATTATGACGAGAGCCTTGGGGTAAATGACCGTGTTGCTCTAGCGACTGCAGAGGCTGTTATGCGTCGTCGTATCAATGAGAAACATATGGTAAATGGTGTTTCCTTTGTCAACCCTGAAGCGACCTACATTGATATCGATGTAGAAATTGGAGCTGAAGCTGTCCTCGAGGCTAATGTTGTCCTCAAAGGTCAAACGACAATTGGCGAACGCACGGTCTTGACCAATGGGACACGTGTGGTTAATTCTACGATTGCAGAAGATGTAGTGATCAGTAATTCAGATATCGAGGACGCAACGATTGCTGCAGGCGTGACTGTCGGTCCCTATGCCCACATTCGTCCAGGATCAAGCCTGGCTGAACAGGTTCATATTGGAAACTTCGTCGAAGTCAAATCCTCAACTATTGGAAAAGGTACAAAAGCTGGGCATCTGACCTATCTCGGCAATGCTGAGGTTGGTGAAGCTGTTAACTTTGGAGCTGGAACCATCCTGGCCAACTACGATGGTCAAAATAAATTTACCACAACGATTGGTAACGATGTCTTTGTGGGTTCAAACTCAACTATCGTAGCACCATTGACAATTGGAGACAATGCAGTCTTGGCAGCTGGTTCAACCTTAACTCAGGATGTCCCAACAGATGCCATCGCTATTGCGCGTGGTCGTCAGGAAAACAAGGAAGGCTATGCGACTCGTTTCCCATATCATCCAAAGAATAAGTAGGACACTATGGAATTTGAAGAAAAAACAATCAACCGTCAAGAAATTTTTAAGGGCCACATTTTTGACGTAGTTGTTGACGATGTTGAACTGCCCAATGCTCTCGGTCATGCTAAGCGAGAGTTGATTTTCCACAAGGGAGCAGTAGCGGTTCTTGCCGTTACTCCAGAGGGGAAAATTATTATTGTTAAGCAATACCGCAAGGCCATCGAACAAATCAGCTATGAAATTCCAGCAGGAAAGCTTGAGATCGGAGAAAGTGGCTCTGAGCGTGATGCTGCTCTGCGTGAATTGGAAGAAGAGACAGGCTATACAGGTTCAATTTCTGAGATACACGAATTTTATACCGCCATTGGATTTTGTAACGAAAAAATCAAACTCTATCTGGCGACAGACTTGGTCAAGGTTCCAAATCCACGTCCACAAGATGATGACGAGGTCCTTGAGATTTTTGAATTGACCTATGAAGAATGTCTGGACTTGGTCAAAACTGGCCAGTGCCAGGATGCTAAGACCATTATTGCTCTGCAATATTTTGGCTTGCATTTAAACAAAAACTAATACACTTAAACAGGAGGAGTGACAATGGGAAAGCCCTTGTTATCCGATGAAATACTTGAAAAAGCGGCGCGTGGAGAGGATATTCATACCGATTATCCTTATGAAGATTGGGATTCTCAGGAAACCAAGGTTATTCCAATCAAACAAGAGTCGACCCCCTATCTTGAGGATACGATTGACCTAGCTGAAGATAACCGTACAGTCAAAAGTCGTCGGATTGAGAACGCTCGTCGTGGCCAATTTCAATCCAAACTCAATAAGATTTTGATTATCTTACTAATCCTCGTCGCTATCCTTGTTTACGCTGCCTTTAATTTATAGGAGAATTAATGAAAATAGGAATTATTGCTGCTATGGAGCAGGAGCTGAAGATCTTAGTTGAAGAATTAGAAAACCCGCAGACGGAGGAGGTTCTAGGCCACACCTATCACACTGGTCAGTTGGGACTCCATGAAGTTGTCCTCGTACAGTCGGGTGTTGGTAAGGTCATGTCGGCTATGAGTGTAGCGGTTTTGGTTGACCATTTTGATGTTGAGGCTCTTATCAATACAGGTTCAGCAGGAGCCCTTCATCCTGATTTACAGGTTGGAGATATTGTTGTTGCAGATCGATTGGCCTACCATGATGTTGATTTGACTGCCTTTGACCGTTATGTTTTTGGACAAATGGCAGGGCAACCCCTCTATTATGAGTCTGATAGCCGATTTGTGAAGACCTTCCAGAACGTTCTGGAGGAGGCTCATCTTAATAGTCGTATTGGGCTCATCACGAGCAGTGATAGCTTTATTGCAGGCAAAGAAAAAACTGATGCTATCAAGGGGCATTTTCCAGATGTATTGGCGGTTGAGATGGAGGGAGCTTCCGTTGCTCAAGCGGCATACTCTGTTGGTAAGCCCTTCATTGTGATACGTGCCATGAGTGATACAGCCGCCCATGATGCGAATGTCACATTTGATGAATTTATTATTGAGGCTGGGGCAAAGTCAGCTCAACTTTTGATCACTTTCTTGACCAAATTATAAGAACTCATAAAAAATAACTAAAACTCAGATTTTGTAACAAAACTGTAAGAAAAAACTTGAAAAAAGCACGCAAAAATCTAACTTTTTGCGTGTTTTTGTGTTATAATTTGAAATAATGCTGTTTTGGGCAGTTTTTAAGTATAGAAATGATTGAGAGGTCTACTGGATGGCTAGAGATGGCTTTTTTACAGGTTTAGATATTGGAACAAGTACGATAAAAATTCTCGTTGCTGAATTTATCAATGGCGAAATGAACGTAATCGGTGTTAGCAACGTGAAGAGTGCAGGGGTGAAAGACGGAATTATCATTGATATCGACGCCGCGGCCAAAGCTATTCGAGTTGCCATTGAACAAGCGGAAGAAAAAGCTGGTATTACGATTGAAAAGGTTAATGTTGGCCTGCCTGCTAATCTTCTAAAAGTTGAGCCGACACAAGGGATGATTCCTGTTCCAAGTGACTCTAAGGAAATCAAGGATGAGGATGTAGAGAGCGTTGTGCGGTCAGCTTTGACGAAGAGCATCACGCCTGAACGTGAAGTGATTACCCTAGTCCCAGAAGAGTTTATCGTAGATGGTTTCCATGGTATTCGTGATCCTCGCGGCATGATGGGGATTCGCTTGGAAATGAGAGGTGTTTTATACACTGGTCCGACGACTATCCTTCATAATCTTCGTAAAACCGTTGAAAAAGCTGGAATTAAGTTGGAAAACATCATTATCTCACCATTAGCTTTAACGCGTTCTGTGTTAAATGAAGGCGAGCGTGAATTTGGTGCTACAGTCATTGATTTCGGTGGTGGGCAAACAACTGTTGCTGTCATGAGTAATCAAGAGTTACAGTATACAAATATCTACGCCGAGGGTGGAGATTATGTCACTAAAGACATTTCAAAAGTCCTTAAGACATCCATTCCTTCTGCTGAAGCTCTCAAGTTTAACTTCGGAAATGCGAATGTTTCTGAAGCAAGTTTAACAGAGACCGTTCAAGTTGAAGTTGTTGGAGAAAGCCAACCTGTTGATGTGACTGAACGCTTCTTGGCAGAAGTTATTTCAGCTCGTATTAGCCATATTTTAGATCGTGTAAAACAAGACTTGAACCGTAGTCGCGTGCTTGAATTACCAGGCGGTGTCATTATGGTTGGTGGTGGTGCAATCATTCCAGGTGTTGTTGAATTAGCTCAAGAAATTTTGGGAGTTAATGTTAAATTGTATGTGCCAAATCAAGTTGGTATTCGCAATCCAATGTTTGCTAATGTGATTAGCATCGTTGAGTATGCAGGAACCCAGTCAGAAGTTGATGCTATATCTCAACGAGCGATTGCAGGAGAAGAGTTGTTAAGACGTAAACCTATTGATGTAGGCCAAACACGTTATACTCAACCTTCTTATCAATCAACTGAATCAACACAGACTTCCCCAGTTACGCCATTACCAAACATCGAGCCTACTACACAGGCGACTCCGGCAACACCAAAAGAGGACAAGCCCAAAATTTCAGATCGTGTTCGTAATTTTGTCGGTGGTTTATTTGACTAAAAGTATATAAAGTGAGGAATTAACATGGTATTTTCATTTGACGCAGCGTCAGTACAAGGAGCAGTAATCAAGGTCATCGGTGTCGGCGGTGGTGGCGGAAACGCTATTAACCGAATGATTGATGAAGGTGTAGCTGGTGTTGAATTTATCGCAGCTAACACAGATATCCAAGCATTAAGCTCTTCTAAGGCTGAAACAGTCATTCAGTTGGGCCCTAAATTGACACGTGGACTCGGTGCCGGAGGTCAACCTGAAGTTGGTCGTAAGGCTGCTGAAGAAAGCGAAGAAACTTTAACGGAAGCTTTGACTGGAGCTGACATGGTCTTCATCACTGCTGGTATGGGCGGTGGCTCTGGTACAGGTGCTGCGCCAGTTATTGCCCGCATCGCGAAAAGTATCGGTGCCTTGACAGTTGCCATCGTTACTCGTCCATTCGGTTTTGAAGGGAACAAACGTAGCAACTTTGCAATTGAAGGTATTGCAGAATTACGCGAACAAGTAGACACTCTCCTTATTATTTCAAACAACAACTTGCTTGAAATTGTTGATAAGAAAACACCACTTCTTGAAGCCCTCAGTGAAGCAGACAATGTTCTTCGCCAAGGTGTTCAAGGGATTACAGACTTAATCACAGCACCAGGTCTTATCAACCTTGACTTCGCTGACGTTAAGACGGTTATGGCTAACAAGGGTAACGCTCTTATGGGTATCGGTATTGGTACAGGTGAAGAGCGTATCGTTGAAGCGGCACGTAAGGCTATCTACTCACCACTCCTTGAAACAACAATCGATGGAGCTGAAGATGTTATCGTTAACGTAACCGGTGGTCTTGATATGACTCTTACGGAAGCAGAAGAAGCTTCAGAAATCGTTAGTCAAGCAGCTGGTAAGGGTGTTAATATTTGGCTCGGTACCTCAATTGATGATACGATGCGTGACGAAATTCGTGTAACAGTTGTGGCGACAGGAGTTCGTAAGGATCGTGCGGATCAAGTTGCCTTCGGCCATGGTCGTTCATTCGCCTCTACAAACGGTGTGGCATCACAAGCAGGAGCTCAGTACGCTAATGAACATACAACTCAAGCCAATCGTTCTGGCTATGATTTTGATATGCAAGAACGCCCTGAGATGCCATCACAAACTCAAAGTCGCTTTGTAGAACATACTGCTTCTCAAGACTCTGCCTTTGGTAACTGGGACTTACGTCGCGAAAATATTACACGTCCAACTGAAGGAGAATTAGATAGTCGTCTCAGTATGACAACATTCTCTACAACTAATGAAGGTGATGATGAATTAGAGACACCTCCATTCTTCAAGAACCGTTAATGATGAGTCTTAAAGATAACAAAAAACGAGTTTTTGAAGAGGTTGATCAGGCTATTCAAAATTCTGGTCGACCGTCAAGCAGTGTCCAAATTATCGCTGTTACAAAATATGTAGAACCTCAAATTGCCAAAGAGCTTGTCTCAGCAGGTGTTCAACATATTGGTGAAAATAGAGTCGATAAGTTTTTGGAAAAATATAATTTTCTAAAAGACGAAGGAGTTACTTGGCATCTTATTGGAAGTCTTCAAAGTCGTAAGGTCAAGGATGTTATCAATTTTGTAGACTATTTCCACGCCTTAGATTCAGTGAAGCTAGCCAGAGAAATTCAAAAGCGTGCAGAAAAAACAATTAAGTGTTTCTTGCAGGTCAATATTTCTCAAGAAGTTACTAAGCATGGCTTTGCTATTGAAGAAATCGAAGCAGCTTTGGAAGAAATTGCGGAGCTCGATAAGGTGGAAATTGTTGGCTTGATGACAATGGCACCATTGTCAGCTACAGACCAAGAATTACATGAACTCTTTGCCGAAGCAAATAGATTAAGAGAAAAACTTGCCAATCAAGGAAGACAGCATATGCCTTTTACTGAGTTGAGCATGGGAATGAGTGGTGATTTTCCAATCGCTATCGCACATGGTTCAACTTTTGTTCGAATAGGCTCAGCATTCTTTGATTAAAGGAAAAGAATATGGCATTAAAAGATAAATTTACAAATTTTATTTCTTACTTTGATACTGACGTTGTCGAAGAAGAATCAGTAGTGGAAGCTGAGGAAATTGAAGAGACTGTTGCTCCTGTACAAGAAGCTCCAGCCCAACGACCAGTCAAACCACAAGTGAGTCAGGAACGAGCGCAAAAAACTGTGCAACCTCCTGTACGTCCTTATCCAACATCAACTAATGTGCCCCGCATTCCTCCTTCACAAAGGGAAAAACAAGCCCGTCAACGCATGGAGGAGCAGCAACATCTTCGCTCAGTAAGTGATCCTAATCAAAACGCAGGTGAAACTATTGAGACACCTCAAGCACGCATTGCTCTCAAATATCCTCGTAAATATGAAGATGCTGAGACGATTGTTGATTTACTCATTGTTAATGAATGTGTTTTAATTGATTTTCAATACATGCTTGATGCTCAGGCACGACGCTGCTTAGATTTCATCGATGGAGCAAGTAAGGTTCTCTTTGGTAACCTTCAAAAAGTTGGTTCATCTATGTATCTTTTGACACCTAAAAATGTTGTCGTTGATATTGAAGAACTTTCAATTCCAACTCATACGCCTGATTTGAGCTATGATTACGACATGAAGAGACGTTAATATGGCTGTATTAATTTATTCAATCGTATCGAAACTCATTTATGCCTATTATTTGGTATTGGTTGTTTATGCACTTATGTCCTGGTTTCCAGGTGCTCGACAAAGTTCTTTTGGACGTTTATTGTCCAATTTATCAGAACCATTTTTAGAGCCTTTACGTCGACTAGGGTTGTCGTTTGCAGGACTTGATTTTTCAGTTGTTCTTGCAATTTTTATCCTGAATATGTTGCAAAAAATGCTTTTCATAATTTTCTTCTGATATGAAGTCAAGTAATGATTTAAACCAACATTTTAGGCCAGAAGAAACTCTTTTCATTGAGCGTTTGCAAGATATGATAAGAAGAGTCGAAGATACTTATAGTATCGTACTTACTGAGTTTTTTAATCCTCGTCAGATTCAAATTGCTCGAAGTGTTATTAGACATTCTGGCTTGAGTGTCTATATTAGTAGTGATTATGTTTCTAGCGAGTACGCACGTATTATTCTTGCACCAGACTATTATCAATTAGATTTGACTGATTTTGAGATAGAGTTATTGGAAATCTCATACAATTCTAAATTTAACCAGCTGACCCATGCTCAAATTATGGGAACTTTGATTAATCACCTGGGGATTAAACGTACAGTTTTTGGAGATATTCGGACGCGAGAAGGTCTTGCCCAAATTTTTGTTGATAGACAGTTACAAAGTCATTTTACGAGTATTGGTAAAATTGCTAGAGCATCAGTCAATTTTAAAGTACTTTCCTGGGATCAGGCCTTTCCTATTGAAAAAAGTGGCAAGGAACAGGATATTTTAGTCTCTAGTATGAGACTGGATAAAATTGTATCGACTGTTTTTAAGATACAGCGTTCACAAGCTCTGCGATTAATTGAAGCAGAAAAAGTGAAGGTTAATTATGCACTTGTTAGTCGACCATCTGAAATGTTGAGGATAGGTGATTTGGTTAGTGTTAGGGGTTACGGCAGATTTAGTTTAGAAGATGATAAGGGCCTTTCAAAGCAAGGAAAGCATAAGTTGATTGTTTTTTAGAGATAAGGCCTAATAAGTGAGTTGCAAAAGGAAGTTGTTTTGGGAAAAACAATGATACAGAGGAGAAATTATGGCATTAACTGCTTTAGAAATTAAAGATAAGACATTTAACAAAAAATTCCGTGGTTATGATGTTGAAGAAGTCAATGAATTCATAGACATCGTTGTTAATGACTATGAAAATCTTGTTCGCTTGAATAAGCAACAAGATAGTCGCATCAAGGATTTGGAAGATCGTCTTGCTTACTACGATAATATGAAAGAGTCTTTGACTCAGTCAGTTATTTTAGCTCAAGAAACAGCTGAGAAGGTTAAAAATTCGGCTCAAGATGAATCTACCAATATTGTCAATAAGGCAAACTATGATGCTAACCATTTGATTGAAGAAGCTAAGGCAAAAGCAAATCAAATTTTACGGGATGCCACTGATAATGCGAAACAAGTAGCAGTTGAAACAGAAGATTTGAAGCGTCAAAGTCGCCTCTTCCATCAACGCCTTGTTGCTGTAATGGAAAGCCAAAGTAAGCTTGTGAACTCACCAGAGTGGACAGAACTTTTACAACCGACAGCTGTTTACCTACAAAATTCGGATGCTGCTTTCAAAGAAGTCGTTGAAAAAGTACTGGAAGAACATGTTCCAGAGACCAATGATTCATCTTCATTAGATGCAACTCGTCAATTTACTCCTGAAGAGATGGAAGAACTTTACCGTCGAATGGCAGAAGCAAATGCTGAGTTGGAAACTGTTCAATCAGAACAGCTGATCATTGAAGCAGAGAACCAAACTGATAATCAATAATAGATAGTAAAAACAAAAAGACCAAGTATAGTTTTAGCGAGTAGGTGACGGTGGAAGGCCTACACTCCCTGATTGGTGCTTTATCCTTTTACATTGAAGTTGACTGAACAAATGAGTAAGTCAACAGGGGTGGTTCCCTTAATGACTACAGAGGGGAAAAATACTAGCAAAATTGTATTTGTGCTATTATTTTTCCTGAACTAAGGTGGTACCACGAACTCTCGTCCTTTGCTGACGGGGGTTATTTTATTTTGCCACACCACTTTAAACATGGATTAAACTTAAAGAAAGAAAAGAGAAGAAATGAAACTCAAAGAAACCTTGAATTTAGGCCAAACGGCCTTTCCAATGCGTGCAGGTCTTCCAAATAAGGAGCCAGAATGGCAAAAAGCCTGGGAAGAAGCGAATATCTACCAACGCCGTCAAGAATTGAATGCCGGCAAACCAAGCTTTCACCTGCATGATGGCCCTCCCTATGCTAATGGGAACATTCACGTTGGACATGCCCTCAATAAGATTTCAAAAGACATTATCGTGCGTTCTAAGTCCATGATGGGTTACGACGCACCCTATGTGCCTGGTTGGGATACGCACGGTCTGCCTATTGAGCAAGTCCTTGCCAAACAAGGTGTGAAACGTAAAGAATTGGACTTGGTCACTTATCTGGAGATGTGTCGTGACTATGCCTTGTCTCAAGTGGACAAGCAACGCGAGGACTTCAAACGTCTAGGTGTATCTGGTGACTGGGAAAATCCTTATATCACCTTGACACCTGACTTTGAAGCCGCGCAAATTCGTGTCTTTGGAGTTATGGCAGACAAGGGCTACATCTATCGTGGGGCTAAGCCAGTCTACTGGTCTTGGTCATCTGAGTCGGCCCTTGCAGAAGCAGAAATTGAATATCATGACATCGACTCGACCTCCCTTTACTATGCCAACAAGGTCAAAGACGGTAAAGGTGTCTTGGACACAGATACAACTATCGTCGTTTGGACAACAACGCCATTTACCATTACGGCTTCTCGTGGTTTGACTGTCGGTGCTGATCTGGACTATGTAGTGGTTCGTCCTGCTGGTAGCGACCGCAAGTACGTGGTGGCAGAAGCGCTCATTGATAGCCTGGCGCCTAAATTTGGCTGGGAATCCTTTGAAGTGGTCGCTAAACACAAGGGTGCAGAACTGGAATACATCGTCACAGAGCACCCATGGGATGAGGAAGTAGAAGAACTGGTTATCCTTGGTGACCACGTCACGACGGACTCTGGTACGGGTGTGGTCCACACGGCACCATCCTTTGGTGAGGACGACTACTTCGTTGGAGTTAAGTATGGCTTGGAAGTCTATGTGACCGTTGACGAGCGTGGTTTGATGAACGAATTGGCTGGTCGAGATTTTAAAGGGCAGTTCTATGACAAGGTTGTGCCAACAGTGGTAGAAAAACTGGGTGACTTGCTCCTCGCTAAAGAAGTGATCACCCACTCTTACCCATTTGACTGGCGGACCAAGAAACCAATCATCTGGCGTGCGGTTCCACAATGGTTTGCCTCAGTGGACAAGTTCCGTCAAGAAATCTTGGATAACATTGACAAGACTACCTTCTATCCAAGCTGGGGTCATACTCGTCTCTATAACATGATCCGTGACCGTGGTGACTGGGTGATTTCCCGTCAGCGGGCCTGGGGTGTGCCACTCCCAATCTTCTACGCAGAAGATGGTACGCCAATCATGACTAAGGAAGTGACGGACCATGTGGCTAGTCTCTTTGAAGAGCACGGCTCTATCATATGGTGGAAATCTGATGCTAAGGACCTCTTGCCTGCTGGCTTTACCCATCCAGGTTCACCAAATGGGGAATTCACCAAGGAAACGGACATCATGGACGTTTGGTTCGACTCAGGTTCTTCTTGGAATGGGGTCATGAATGCCCGTGAGAACCTGTCTTACCCAGCGGATATGTACCTGGAAGGATCAGACCAGTACCGTGGTTGGTTTAACTCATCCTTGATTACTTCCGTAGCAGTTAACGGTCATGCCCCATACAAGTCAGTCCTTTCCCAAGGTTTTGTCTTGGATGGTAAGGGCGAAAAGATGTCCAAGTCTAAGGGCAATATCATCTCGCCAAACGACGTTGCTAAACAATATGGAGCTGAGATTCTTCGTCTTTGGGTAGCTTCAGTCGACAGTGATAACGACGTGCGTGTATCCATGGACATCCTAGGGCAAGTCTCTGAAACCTACCGGAAAATCCGCAACACGCTGCGTTTCTTGATTGCCAATACTAGCGACTTTAACCCTGAAACAGATGCTCTTGCCTTTGAAGAACTTCGCTCTGTCGACCGTTACATGACTATCAAGTTTAACAAGTTGGTGGCTCAGATTCTTGTTGCCTACGATAACTACGACTTCATGGCAATCTACAAGGCTGTGGTTAATTTCATTACCGTTGACCTGTCTGCCTTCTATCTTGATTTCGCCAAGGATGTAGTTTATATTGAGGCTGGCAATAGCAGAGCCCGTCGTCAGATGCAGACTGTCTTCTATGACATCTTGGTTAAGATTACCAAGCTCTTGACTCCAATCCTTCCTCATACGTCAGAGGAAATTTGGTCTTACCTCGAGCATGAAGAAGCTGACTTTGTTCAATTAACAGACATGCCTGAAGCATTGACTTTCCCAGGCCAAGAAGCGATTTTGGAAGAATGGGAAGCCTTCATGACCTTCCGTGGTCAAGCTCAAAAAGCTTTGGAAGAAGCCCGCAACGCTAAAGTTATCGGGAAGTCTTTGGAAGCTCACTTGACAGTTTACACTTCTGAGCCCGTTCGTATCCTTTTGGAAGGTTTGGGAACAGACGTGGCGCAACTTCTCATCGTGTCACAATTAACCGTGACAGATGAACAAGCTCCAGCTGATGCTGTTGCCTTTGAGGATGTGGCCTTTACAGTAGCTCATGCAGAAGGTCAGGTTTGTGAACGTTGCCGTCGCATTGATGAGACGGTTGTTGAACGCAGTTACGGTGTCACTATCTGTGACCACTGTGCGGCCATCGTTGAAGACCAATACCCAGAAGCAGTAGCCGAAGGTTTTGAAGTAAAATAGGTAAATAAGATCAAGGAAATTAAGATTTCCTTGATTTTATTACTTTAGTAAACAAAAACAGATGAAGCTGAATCAGCCTTCATCTGTCTTTGTTTATTGGATATGTCGTGGAATAGAGATTTCAATCAGATTAGGTGTGGTAATGGTCTGAATGAGGTCATGTTTTGTTTCTTTTATGTTGATTTTTCGTCTTAGAAAGAAATCACGGATAGTGTCAATTTCCTTATCCTGTAAAGCACGGTATTTATTTGTAATTAAAATTTCGTGATGACGAGGAGCACTGGTAAAGACAACATCAGTATTTCCAGCAGAATAGACCTCAACGAGGGTAGCATCAGTTGATTTTAATTGGTTGGTAACAAGCTCACGGTGGCTACCGGTAACATTAATCAGTCGCATAATCTTTCTCCTTGTGCCTTATACTCAATCAAAAATCAAATTTGCTGAAGCAGGATGACAATAGCATAACTAGAGTTAAGAAAAATTTCTAAACAAGGGTTTATTTTGATTTTGGAAGAGTGTTACTTACTTCATTATACCACTTTCTGATGGTTCACGGTAATTTTAAAATAGGTCTTTAGCATAATTTTTTTGCCACATTTCAACGCCCCACTGATGGCTCCCGCGTTTGAGCTTTGCTTTTGCTTCCTCAATAGGAAACCAGGCCAAATGATTAAAATCTTCGAGGGGTTGTCCAATTTCTTCATATGAGAGAACTTCGTAGATATAGGCTGGATTGTGAAAATAGGTATCACGGTGGCTAGAGTAGAAGTACTCATCTGCCTGTCCATAATATTGTCCAAGGGTAGCTGTAAAGCCTAATTCTTCAATGAGTTCTCGTTCCAGAGCTGCTTGATGTTCCTCGCCGTCTTCGATTTCCCCTCCTGGGAGAAACCAAGCACCATTGGGAGCTTGAACGAGAATAAGTTCAGTTTTTTCAGCATTTGGAATAACAGCATAGACACCATAACGATTGACATAGTCTACACCATCTTTTTTTAGACCGAAGCTAGGAATATTCATAGGGCTACCTTTTATACTTTCTTATGCTTATGATAGAAAAGTTTGAAGATTCTGTCAAGAGAAATACTATGATTATACTAAAAAGAGGCTGGGCATAATGTCCAACCTCGCTATCTAGAGTTCGTTTGAACATTTTAACGCAGTGGTTGAATGGTTGTTTCGTTCGCGTTTTAGGCTCCGAACCAAGCCTAACGAAGGTGGGAAACTTTGTTTCCCTTATTTCCAACCTCCAACAGTCTAGTGGACTGTTGCTCGCTTTCGAATTTTTAGGCTCGCACCTTTGACAGTCTCTCCCCAGACTGTCAAAGCCATGCGGGGGTGGGAGTTCAAAAGGTCTGGGAGACCTTTTGAAGTGGGAAATAAAGCTGACGAAGTCAGTGTCAAACGGTCTGGGAAGAGACCGTTTCAGCCTCAGCTCAAAAATCCAGAAGCGAAGTTATCTAACTCTTTTTTCTACCATTTGTCAAGTCTATCAAGGCTTTGGCTTAATAAATATCAAGCTAATGGCTATTTTGAGGTTATAGGGCCTTATTTTGAACGTTGTTTAGTTATCAGAAGGCATGCAAAATAACACCTTACTTTGTTATTTTTTGAATAAGGTGTTACAATAATAGAGCATCAACAACTTTAATGATTTTGGGTAGAAGAATACTCGTAAAGTTTGTGATGCGTGATGAGGTAATGTATCGTTCTGATAAGGCGATGTATAGAGGCAATCGTATGTGGCTTGGTTGAAGTCATTTGCGATTGCCTTTTTCGTTTCTCATAGAAATCTGCGATATGACAGGGATTAGGTATGGCTAGCTGCAGCGATGTTGTGAATGCACTTGAAGAGAATCTTTCGAGCGTAAGGATTGCCACGTTTGGTGATGTGTTCCTTGGCCAGAAAGTTCCCAGATTCGTAGTGTCTGAGATCAATTCCGATAAAAGCGTTGATTTGATTGGCAGACTGAAAGCGACGAATATCTCCCAATTCGCCAATGATGCTTGTGGCTGTCGTTTCAGCGATACCTGGGATAGACAGAAGACTCTCATACTCTGGTAATGGCTGAGCTAGGCACACCATTTCCTCTGAGACAATCTGTCTGCGTTCAGAAAGTCTAAGCAATGCTTGGGCATAGTAACGGACCTCTTCCAGTATTGGAGAGGTTTTCTTGACGGCACAATAAGATTGCTTAGCCAGAACTGTAAGCTGCTCAGTTAAGTAGGCCACACGCTTGTCAGAAATACGTCTTGAAGTAGACTGACGAATACTAGCCATCAATTCACTTTGAGTCAAGCTCAGGACAAATTCCTTGCAAGGAAAAACCATGACCAAATTCCAATATTGTTCACCAGTGGGTGTAGACAAGATAGTCTCCAACTCTGGGAAAGTGACCTGCAAGACTTTATGGAGCCGATTCTTAGTCTGCACGATGTCTTCAGTCAAGTTCTGATAGTAACGGCTTAAATCACGCGGGTCTTGATAGGCTTCTTCCTGCCCATAGGTCGGTTTGCGATTCAATACAAACTGAGACTGAACCAGCTTTTCAGCGTCGATTTTATCCGTTTTACGGACCCGCAAGCTGTCCAGTTGCTTCTTAGCTTCCAGAGGATTTAGCCGTGTATAGGCGTAGCCATTTTCCTCAAGAAAAGCTTGGAGGCGACGAGAATAGACGCCTGTCGCTTCGGAGATAATCTCAGGATTATGGACGATTTTCAAGTCATTCAGAAGAGGATTGAATCCAAAGGCATTATTGGGCATCGTGTAGCTATGAACCTTGTCGTCATTGACCAAAATAGCCACTTCTAAACTTGCTTTACTGATATCAATCCCAAATACTACTCTCATTGTGTTACCTCTATTGTCTTGAATGATTCCTTGTTCTTAGTGATGTCATTTTCAATACACGACGTCTAGCGTCCAAAGAGTTCACGACTTATCAACACACCTCTACTTTAACATAAAAAAAGTAGTGAGTACTTTCTCCCGTCGGAGATTTCTTCACTACTAATCTTAGTATGTTTAGCCTTTAAGAGTTCTTTCCCGCTCCCTTTTTGCACGAAAAAACCAGGCATCATAGCAAAGCCTGGTTAATTGATTATTCTTTATTCTGGTGACTTAAGTTGAGCCCGAAGGGAACGGTGTTCTCTTCTTTCTTTAGAATACGCTGGATATTTTCCTTGTGCCTAAAGATGATGATACTGGCAACGCAGACAATGATAAGACTAAAAAGTCCATTATAATCATAGAGAAGGAAGTTGAGTGCTGGGAAAACTGCAATTCCCAGCAAGGCTACAGCTGCAGCTGTTACACTGGCTAACGAAATCATACTGTAGAGGTAGAGCATAATTCCAAAAATAAGCAAGAGAAAGAAAAGGAAGGCTGGAGCGAATCCCAGTAGGACGCCAGCAGAGGTCGCGACCGCTTTTCCCCCTCGAAACTGCGCGAAAATAGGATAAGTGTGGCCAATAATAGCAAAGAAACCGATGACCAAAGGCCATGAACTTTCAAGACCAAGCCAAGCAGGAAGCAGTGTAGCCAAGGTTCCCTTTAAAACATCAATGACAAGGGTAACAGTGCCAGCTTTCCAACCAAGAATCCGAAAAGTATTGGTCGTTCCAGTATTTCCTGAGCCGTGGTCACGAAGGTTTATTTTATAGATAGAATTTCCAATCCAAAGTCCAGTCGGAATAGAGCCCAGCAGGTAAGCAATGAGAATTAAAATCATTATTTTCATGGTTTCATTATATCATAGCAGAGCTTGCCCTGTATAGAATTATGTCATTGGCTTAAAAATTTTGAGGGTTTGGTCTAAAAATGGTAAATAATTTTGCTATTTGTCCGAAAAATCGGTAAAATAGTAGAGATACAAGTATGGAGGTCATCTTTTGGCTAAGAAAGAGATTAACGTTAATAATTACAATGACGACGCCATTCAGGTCCTAGAGGGACTGGATGCGGTTAGAAAGCGTCCCGGAATGTATATCGGTTCGACCGACGGTGTGGGACTCCACCACCTGGTCTGGGAAATCGTGGACAATGCAGTCGATGAGGCCCTGTCTGGTTTTGGAGATAAGATTGATGTCACGCTCAACAGCGACGGTTCTGTGACGGTAGCAGATAGCGGAAGGGGAATGCCTGTCGGTCTGCACGCCATGGGGATTCCGACGGTCGAAGTCATCTTTACCGTCCTCCACGCGGGTGGTAAGTTTGGCCAAGGCGGCTACAAGACTTCTGGTGGTCTCCACGGGGTGGGTTCCTCAGTTGTCAACGCCCTGTCCAGCTGGCTGGAAGTCGAGATTACTCGTGAGGGGGCTGTCTATCGCCAGCGCTTTGAGGATGGCGGCAAGCCCGTGACAACGCTGGAAAAAATTGGTACAGCACCTAAGTCTAAGTCCGGCACCAAGGTCACCTTTATGCCTGATGCCAGCATTTTTTCCACGGTTGACTTTAAGTTTGGGACCATCGCAGAGCGGCTCAACGAGTCTGCCTTCTTACTCAAAAATGTCACGCTGACTCTCACAGACGAGCGGTCTGGTGAAGCTGTCAGCTTCCACTATGAAAATGGGGTCCAGGACTTTGTGGCTTATCTGAATGAAGACAAGGAAACCCTGACACCGATTATTGCCTTTACAGGTGAGGAGCAAGAGTTCCAAGTCGACATTGCCATGCAGTACAACGATGGCTTTTCAGACAATATCCTTTCCTTTGTCAACAACGTCCGCACCAAGGACGGCGGGACCCACGAGACAGGATTTAAGACAGCCATTACTAAGGCTATGAACGACTATGCCCGTAAAACAGGTCTCCTCAAGGAAAAGGACAAGAACCTGGAAGGTTCGGACTACCGGGAAGGTCTTTCAGCAGTCCTGTCTATCTTAGTGCCTGAGGCCCATTTGCAGTTCGAAGGCCAGACCAAGGATAAGCTGGGGAGCCCTCTTGCCCGCCCTATTGTGGACAGTATCGTTTCTGAAAAACTGACCTTCTTCCTCCTGGAAAATGGAGAAGTAGCCAGCAATCTCATCCGCAAGGCTATTCGTGCTAGAGATGCCCGTGAAGCGGCCCGCAAGGCGCGTGATGATGCGCGTTCTGGCAAGAAAAACAAGAAAGATAAGGGCCTCTTGTCTGGGAAATTGACCCCAGCCCAGTCTAAAAATGCCCAGAAAAACGAACTCTATCTGGTCGAGGGAGATTCTGCCGGTGGTTCAGCCAAGCAGGGCCGTGACCGCAAGTTCCAGGCCATTTTGCCACTGCGTGGTAAGGTCCTGAATACCGAGAAGGCCAAGATGACCGATATCCTCAAAAACGAGGAAATCAACACCATGATTTACACCATCGGTGCTGGAGTTGGGGCAGACTTTAATCTAGAGGATATCAACTACGACAAGATTATCATTATGACTGACGCTGACACCGACGGTGCCCACATTCAGACGCTTCTTTTGACCTTTTTCTACCGATACATGCGTCCGCTGGTTGAGGCGGGCCATGTCTACATCGCTTTGCCACCGCTCTATAAGATGAGTAAGGGTAAGGGAAAGACTGAGAAAATCGCCTATGCTTGGAGTGATGGGGAGTTGGAAGACCTCCGCAAGGAATTTGGCAAGGGCTTTATGCTTCAACGCTACAAGGGTCTGGGTGAGATGAACGCTGACCAGCTCTGGGAAACGACCATGAACCCTGAGACCCGCACCCTGATCCAAGTGACCATTGACGACCTAGCGCGTGCCGAGCGCCGCGTCTCTGTCCTCATGGGAGACAAACCAGCCCCACGCCGCCAGTGGATTGAAGACAACGTCCGCTTCACCTTGGAGGAAACGACCGTTTTCTAAAGGAGGAAAGATGGTTCTAGAAAATAAACTCAATATCACCAATTCAGCTGAACTCGCTGAGGCAGAAGAACGACTAAGTAAGCTAAAAGCCAAGGATTTGTTTGAAACGGGTAAGCTATATGAGGTGGAAGTCGGAACCTTTGCTGGTTTGTCTGCTATCCATAAGGCCTTGTTTTCAGACCTCTACGATTTTGCTGGAAAGATTCGGGATGTCAACATCGCCAAGGACGGCTTTGCCTTTGCACCACGTATTTTCCTAGAGCAGTCTTTGACATATATTGACAAGCTTCCACATGCAAGCTTTGACGAGATTGTGGAGAAGTATGCGGATATGAATATTGCCCATCCTTTTCGGGAGGGCAATGGCCGAGCAATGCGCTTGTGGCTCGATAGTATGTTGCGTAGTGTTCTTGGTCAGGTAGTAGATTGGAACGCTATCGACAAGGATGAGTACTTTAACGCCATGGTGCGTAGCCATGTTTCAACCGGTGAACTCAAATACCTCTTACTCAAACACTTAACAGACGACTTTAGTCAGCAGACTTTTTTCAAAGGCCTGGATACTTCCTATTACTACGAAGGCTACACACTCTACAAAACGGAGGACCTCTAAATGCCAATCAAATTTAATCAAAAAGATGCTATGGAGCAGGTGCAACAGCGATATAAAAAGGCGGAAAAGTTGCTCAAAGATGACGAAAAAATGGAGTCTTTCCTAACTAAGTTGGAAAAGAAAATGAAATGGATTCCTTTCCTTAGAGAAGAATTTAAGTCCCTTCCAATTCTTATTAGTATGGTGAGGAGTTACTGGAAGAAGGACTACACCCGTGTGCCATTCCGTTCCATCATTGCTATTATCAGTGCCTTGATTTATTTCCTGTCTCCTTTGGATGTCGTGCCCGATTGGATTCCATTCCTTGGACAAATGGATGACGCCCTCGTCATTGCTACCGTTTGGAAATACGTACATAGAGATATAGATGATTATCGCCAGTGGCAGAAGAATAAGTCATAGGTGCTCTCATTTTAATAGATAAGACTATATTAACTACCAATATAGATTGGTAGTTAATTTTTACTATTTTAAACTTATTAATTCCTTGTTTAAGGTTGTTTTTAAGGTATTCTAAAATTGTCAAATAAATTAAAGAATTCCATAAAGTTAGTCATCTTTACGTGACAAAATGTTTGAAATATGGTAAATTAGCTTGAGTTAATTTGAAGAGAGAGAGTAAACTTGTATGGAGCAGGTTAATCTGCGTAAATTAAAACGTGAGCAGCTACTAGAACTCATGTTACAGCAGCAAGAAACGATTGAAATGCAGGAACAAAAGATAAGAACTTTGGAAGCGAATCTAAACCAGAGAGAAATTAAAATAGAGGAAGCTGGGTCTATAGCTCAAGCTGCTCTTGCTCTAAATGGAGTGTTTGAGGCAGCTCAACAAGCTGCGGATCAGTATCTTCTCAGTGTCAAAGCTATAGCGGAGGATAAATCATGACAGATTCACCCAAAGTAACCACAAAAGATCTATCAAGTGAACTGGAGCGTGTAAATTATCGCAATAGATTTTGGGGAGTTGTTCGAAATTCAGTTTATATCTTGATGGCGGTAGCGTCAACGGCTATTTTGATAGCTGTACTTTGGTTACCTGTTTTACGTATTTACGGTCAATCGATGAATAAAACACTCCAGGAAGGAGATGTTGTTTTAACTGTAAAAGGGTCAGATTTTGACACAGGAGAAGTGATTGCTTTCTACTATAATAATAAAGTTCTCGTTAAGCGTGTGATTGCTGAATCTGGTGACTGGGTTGATATCAACGCTGATGGCGATGTCTATGTCAATCAAAAGAAACTTGATGAACCTTATGTTAAAGAATTAGCTCTCGGTGAGAGCAACATTACTTATCCTTACCAAGTACCAGAAGGACAGATATTTGTCATGGGAGATAACCGAGCGACATCCATTGATTCTCGTAACACGTCAATCGGCGGTGTTTCCCAGGAGCAAATCGTCGGTAAGATTGCCTTTCGCATCTGGCCACTTAATAAAATAGGAACAATTAAATAACATGAAATTCAACAAAGAGAGGGGGTGGTTAATTGGACAAATGGTATCAAATATTCCTAAAATCTTTAAAAAATAGTAAGCATAAAAAATTTTGGAAGTTATCCATGTGGGGAACAATGATTCTCACGACCTTCCTGACGACATACTTTTTGATTTTGCCAGCCATAACGATTGAAAATAGCAAAGCAGAAGAAGCTGTAATTAAAGTAGAGACGACGTCTGGAAGCAATTCATCAAATGCTGCTGCAGATCAAACGGATTCAGCGAATATTAACTCTGAATCGAGTGGAGAGGTGACCTCTCAAACAACTCAATCTGAAACAACAACCGTTGCGGAAGATTACTTTGAAGGCGACCTGATCTATAAAGCAGATGGCTATACCGTTAAGGTTGGTATTAAAAAAGATGCCAAATTGCCAAAGTCGACCACCCTGACTGTAACAGAATTAACGGAAGAACAATCGAATTATAGCAATTATAAGGATCAAGCCTTAAGTAAGGTTGAAAAAACAGAATCTGACGTCAAAGCCATCAAACTCTATGACATTAAACTTTATGATGGTGAGACTGAGATTCAGCCTCAAGCAAAAGTTACAGTAGAAGTCACCTATGACCAACCGATAGTTGACACTACGGCAGAAACGCCAGAGATTGTCCACTTTAAAGATAGTGGAGAGCTCGAGGTGCTTAAGTCTAAATCAGATGATGAGACCAAGAATATTGAAAGCGATATAGCCTTTCAAACAGGATCCTTCTCAATCTATGCAATTGTCCTCCCAGATGGGACTGAGGTTCCGCGTGCGACTTATCACTTTGAAAATGCAGATGGTTCAGTCTACTACTTCATGACTAATACCGGTCAACAGACGGACATCCAAATTATAAAAAATGGTGAGGCGCTAGGGACGGTAGGTATTCCAATCGTCGATGGTACCCATGAGTTTAACGGTTGGTATCTCTATGATAAGACGACAAATACCTATGGTGAAAAAGTTGTCTTCGATGATCCAATCTCTGTTACTGAGACCAAGGATATCTATGTTCGACCAAGTTTTGGTGAAGTTGCCTATGTCACTCTCTACGAAGATACGGCTGGAACAATCATCCTTGAGAAAAACCAAGTCAACCTTGAAAATGGAACTGGAACGGTAGACCTGACCCAATACTCAGTACCGTCTCCAAGCTCAAATATGATTTTTGCTGGCTGGTCTGAAACGATTGGTGGGACAGCTATCAGTGAGTCTGAATCCAAAGCTTATACAGTTACTGAAAATAAGAATCTCTACCCTGTTTTCAAAAAATCATTAAAGATTGAATTTAATACAGGGGACATCAAAGACGGTGCCTCCTATGTCGCACCTAAATCAGTTATCGAAGGTGAAAGTGCTGCAATTGCTAAACCAACTGATCCGACTCGACCTGGTTATACTTTTGCAGGGTGGTACACAGCTGAAACTGGCGGTACAGAGTTTGATTTTTCAAGTGTCATCACTAAAAATACAACCTTATATGCTCATTGGACTGCCGCAAACTCTTCCTACACGGTAATTTACTGGCAACAGGCTGTGACTGATGATAAAAATGCAACAGCTGCTCAAAAAACTTATGATTATGCTGGTCAAGAAACGCGTTCTGGAACGACTGGCACTACAGTTTCGATCACGTCAACAGACAAGATACCAAAAGAAACCGGTTTTGAATATACAACAGATAAAGGCGAATCATCTGTAACCGTTAAAGCTGATGGTTCAAGTGTTATTAACATTTACTTTAACCGTAAGTTGATTACGATGCAGTTTAATACTTACAGTACAAACAATACTTATAGTCATTTGTCTTGGGGCTATTCTAACTATACAACGACTTATACAGGTTTATATGGCTCAACACTAGCATCAAATGGATATTCTTGGCTATCGGGCTATGCTTGGAGATATTTCAATTCTGCAAACGGTATGACCGGGATGAGTTACTTAGGTGAATTTATTTTACCGAGTGGTGTGATGGATTCTAATGGAACATTGATTCGTATGATTCCAGCAACAAGCAAGACGAACGAGTACCATTTTTATAAACAGAATTTAGATGGAACCTATCCAACGACTCCAAATGATACTGGTATTGGCGCTGGAGCTACAACTTTTAGTTTTTCTGAAAAGTATGCAGGTTTTACGGTTAAACAGAGTAGACGTGTCTATTCAAGTGGTTATGCTGCAGAAAACTGGCAGAGCGTCTCCGTTGGTGATAGCGTCTCGATGATTTATAACTACAATCGGTACAACTATTACTATAACTTAGAAGTTCGCTACGAACGTTTGTCCTACAAAATCAACTATTTGGATCCCTTCACCAATCAGGAACTTTCTAACGTTCCTTCAAAATATGTGAAGTACGAAGAAAGTATTTCTAGTTACAAACCTGATTCAAGTATCACTCCTGTGGCCTCAAAACCTGGTTACCGTTTCACTGGTAAATGGTATAAGGATGCGGCCATGACCCAAGAGATTGATTGGTCTACGACCATGCCATCTCATGATTTGAAAGTATATGCCGGATTTGAAAAGATTAAGTATAATGTTACGATTGATCCTAATGGAGGAGAGCTCTCCAGTACAGAAGCGACGTATTTCAATGTTGAGTACGGCGATAAAATTACTGAATATACGGATATTAGCCGTAACTATATTGCAGACTCAAATGGTCTTTACTATTACCGTTATGATACAAATGATGGCGTAACCACTACACGTGTAGCCCGTTATACAACTGACTCTACAGAACCAAATGTTAGTCTAAAAACGACTTACCGCTTTGAGCAGGATGCTTATAAACTAGTTGGTTGGTACCAAGTCTTAGCTGATGGAACTCTAAAACCATATAACTTCTCAAGTGCGGTGGTTTCAGATGTGACCTTAAGAGCGATTTGGCGTCGAGTTGGTGAATACCAAGTCGTTTATGATACAGACGCAGTAGGTCTGGATGGTAATCCGATAGAGGATGATTCTGGAAATGCTGTCAATGTCAGTGATGTTCCAACAGACGGAAGTAAATACGACGATGGGTCTCACTTTGCCCTTTTGAATCGTCCAACAATACCGAGTGGCTATCGTTTCCGTGGTTGGTACTATAATGAGAAAGTCTACTCTCCACGAGATCAAGTAACTTTAGATGCTTTACTCGCTGATCCCAATAAGAAGGTTCATGTCAAGCCGGTTTTGATTCCAATTTCTAGCCTAACAGTTGAGGATACTTTCTTGACTTATGATGGCAATGGTGGAACGAATACGGGTGGTGCTAGCTCAGTTACTATCCCGCATTTGAATCTTAACAGTACTGTGCAAGCTGAAGATGCTGACTTCTTTACACGAACAGGCTATGACCTTATTGGCTGGAATGAAAATAAGGAGCAAGCCGATGCAGGTGCAGTACAGTATACTCCGGGAACTGAGATTGGTCTTGATAATAATTACGACGACGACTCAGAAGGATCAGACAACATTCTCTATGCAGTCTGGAAGCCAAAAACTTATACGATTACAGTCACTAAGAATGTCAAAGGTACTGAAAAAGATAAGACTACTAAGTTCACCTTTGAACCGAGTGATTCCCTGCAACAGGAAAACTTCTCGTTGGCAGACACAGAAACCAAGACATTTACTGTTCCTTACGGAACACAGTTTACAATAGCTGAGCAGGATTACGCTGATTTTGACACTGTTGAAACCATTACCCATAAGAATCTTGCTTCTGGTGAGGCTGATAAGACTGCTGAGGGGGACAGTTCTCAAACGGTCACGGTAGATGGGGATATTGACCTCGTCTTTACCAATACGCGTAATCGACAAACCTTATCCATTCAAAAGGTCAATGTTGAGAATCTGAATGAGTCACTATCAGGTGCGCAGTTCACCATTTACAAAATTGATGAGAATGGAAATCGTGTTCAAACAGCTTACACTGATATTACCTCTCGTGAGGATGGCTTCGTCCAAACATCTTCAGGTGTCATAGTCTTAAATGCAGCAGTTGGAGAGTACTATCTTTCCGAAACCAAGGCTCCAGACGGCTATCTCTTACCTGATGAAGATATCAAGGTAGTGGTAACCAGTACAGGTGTTTCAATGATGCAAAATGGACAACTGCTAAGCTCTGAAGAGGTTACCTTACCTGATGGTACGGTGACGACAAACTTTAAGATTACCAACTCTAAGGGAACTGAATTACCCTCCACCGGAGGTATTGGTGAACGCGTCTTTATTATAGCTGGTTTAACAATGATTATACCAGCTGCTGCCTTGCTTTACCGCAAGCGTAGGTTTACTTAGTAAATTAACTATTTTTGAAAAGGAAAAATCATGAAAAAACGTTTATTAACTACACTTCTTACCGCAACATTAGTGCTTGGAACAGCAACAGCGACTGCTCCATCAGTATACGCTGCTGATACAGGTACTATCACTGTAAATAGTACGCAAAAAAATGCGACTTACACAGCTTACCGTATTTTTGATGCGACAGTTGCTGACACTACAACCAACAATGGGGCAGTATCTTATACAATTCCATCTGGAAAAGAAACAGCTTACCTTGCTGATGAAACCTTCTTGTCCCTGTTTGACACTGTAAAAAATGGTGATACAACCTACGTAACGAAAAAGTCAGATGCCTCTGATACAGCGATTGCTGAGTGGGCAAAAACAATCGTGACAACTGCTGGACTTTCAGAAGAAACTAAAACTACAGAAACGTCAACTGATGGTGTAGAAACTTTATCAGTTGGCTACGGCTATTACTATGTAGCAACAACAGCAACTAACGGCTCCACTGTGATGGTAACCTCTGCATCTCCAAATGCTACTATCCAAGAAAAGAATAACGAACCTACTTGGGGAGATGATGGTGGTAAGACTGTAGATGATAGCAATAACACTTATGCTGTCGGTGACACCATCACTTACACACTGAACTACACAAACGCAACTTTTTATTCATCAGGTGATAAAGTATACCAATATGTAGTTGCGGATACAGTTGGGTCAGGTATCTCACTCAATACAGATTCATTCAAGGTCTATGTTAATGGAACTGAGCTGACAAAGTCTGATACTGCTGCAAAGAATACCTATCAATTGACAGAATCTAGCACTAGTGGCTTCTCATTGACTATTCCTTGGGCAGCTACTAACACTGCTAGCAATAATGTAGGGGATGCTGATGATTTTTATTACAATCCAATTAGCACAATCAAAGTCGTTTATACCGGTGTTCTTAAGAGCGGTGCTACAGAAGGTTCTACAGACTCAGATACAAACAAAAACAAAGCAACAATCAATCCAAATACTAAGAAAGATGATAATGGTAAAACAGTAAACGTCTATGACGGAAAGATCACCATCAAAAAAGTAGATGGAACAGATACCTCTAAAACACTTGCAGGAGCTGAATTTGTCCTTAAAAATAGTAAAGGTGAATACCTCAACTATACTGATAAAGATAATGTAGAATGGACAACTGACCAAGCTAGTGCAACAACATACACAACAGGTTCAGATGGAACAGTTGAAATCTCTGGTTTAGATGAAGGTACTTATACTCTTGTCGAAACAAAAGCTCCAGCTGGATATAACTTGTTAAAAGATGGAACATCAGTTACTCTTTCTAAATCATCAGATACTTCAAACGACACACTCTTAGTGACTTCTGAAGTTAAAAACAACAAAGGTTCAGAACTTCCATCTACTGGTGGACTCGGAACAACGATCTTCTATACTGTAGGTTCACTCTTAGTTCTTGGAGCTGGACTGGTGATGGTGGCTCGTCGTCGCTTGCGTGACTAACTTTTTAGGTGAGCAGACGGATGAAGAAGAAAAAAAGAAAACTTGATCTTGTTTCCATACTGCTCATGGCTATAATTGCAATAGGGATAGGTTTGATGACCTATCCTTCACTTGCAAATTACTGGAATTCTTTTCACCAATCCAGAGCAATTATGGATTATCAAAAACAAGTGACAAAGCTAGATACGAACCAATATGGAAAGATGCTGGCAGATGCAGCTGCCTACAACACTCAATTCGTAAAAACTGGCATCAAGTGGAATATGTCTGACGACGATAAGGCGGTTTATAACTCTCTCTTATCTATTGAGAATTCCGGTTACATGGGTTATATTTCCATTCCAAAAATCAATGTCATGCTACCGATTTACCATGGAACAACGGAATCCGTACTACAGACCTCAATTGGTCACCTGGAAGGAACTAGTTTACCTGTAGGGGGAGAATCCACGCATTCAGTCTTATCAGGTCACCGGGGGTTACCATCATCGCGCTTGTTTACTGACTTGGACAAGTTAAAAGTTGGGGACCGTTGGACGGTTAATATTCTTAATGAAACCTATACTTACGAAGTGGATCAAGTTCGTACCCTGTTGCCTAAGGATTTGAGTCAGATTCAGATTGAAGAGGGCAAAGATTATCAAACACTTCTAACCTGCACGCCATACGGTGTGAATACGCATCGCCTTTTGGTTCGTGGACACCGTGTAGCAAACGAGGATGGAGATGCCTTGGTAGTGGCGGACGCGATTCAGATAGAACCGATTTACATCGCACCGTTTATAGCAATTCCTATTGTTCTCTTACTTTTGATTGCATTCTTAACTTCGACACATATGCAACATAAACGCAAGGAAATTTTTGCTCGCTTGACTAGAAAGGAGTCTCCTAATGAAGAAAACAATTAAAGCACTTTTGCTCGTGTTTTTAACGACTTTCTTAGTAGCAGGAGGGTATGATGTAAAAGCTGATGAAAGTAGTCAATTAGGGACTATTATCATTCATTCAACTTATGATAAAAAAGCAGTTGTCGGTGGCAATATGACAGTTTACCAAGTGGCTATACTGTCTGATAATCTGACCTTTCAGCTCTTATCTCCATTTGATGCAACTTCTTTGTCTTTGACGACCGAGAACATGGCAGAGCATAATCGTGACTATGCACAGACACTTGCTAAGTATACTTCAGGTACGACAGCCGTGACGACAGTCGAATCCATCTCGGCAGAAGGTATGACGGTTTCTAATCTGCAGCCAGGTCTTTACCTATTTGTACAGACAGTCGCAGCGGATGGCTATGAAACCTTACAACCATTTTTGGTCAGTATTCCGCAAAATGGAAGCTATACTATCGAAGCAACTGAAAAAATGAGCCCGGTGACTGTTAAACCTAAGACTGTTGTGCCGGATAAAAATCAGAAGCGGGATAAGACCTTACCGTTCACCGGTCAGTTATGGTGGCCAGTTCCCTTGCTAATTGGTGCTGGTATTCTTTGCCTTGGACTTTCTTTTATCGCTAGGAGACCTACGTGATGAGAGTGGTAAAACTTTTCCTGCGATTGCTAGGTGTTTGTCTCATAGCTTCTGGATTTTGGTGGGCATGGCATAATATCAGCGAAGCAAAAGCGGCAGCCAATGCCTCTCTGACTATTGAAAATCAGCTAGAGCAAGTTTCTACACAAGATAAGACAGGCTCAGAAGACGGGGAAATGGCTGTTGGAACGGTTGATGGCACCGATTATATTGGAACTATTGAAATTCCTGCTATCGGTATTAAATTGCCGGTTGCAGCCAATTATAGTTTTGAACAAATGTCGCTAACTCCAACACGCTATGCAGGGTCTTTCTATACAAATGATCTAGTCATCTGTGCCCATAACTATCCTTATCATTTTGACTCGCTTAAGTCTATTGCTATGGGGTCAGAGGTCATTTTGACAACGACCAATGGTCAAACCTATCATTATATTATAACCAATAGAGAGACCATTGAGCCAACTGCAGTGGACCAAGTTTTTAAGGATACGGCGACTGATACAGATTGGGATCTCAGCTTGTTTACCTGTACGCCTGCAGGATTAGCTCGTGTTCTTGTTCGCTGTAGTTTGGTAAAATAGCTGAGCAGCTCTGCTATTTTGACAAAAAGCCCGCATTTTGGTAGAATAGTCATGCTCTAGGTAATGGAACAAAGGTGTAATAGATAGAGAATCCGTCGCCAGAAATGGTGGCGGATTTGCATTAATACTATGGATTGGAAGTAAGCATACAAGAATATTGAAGATGAAAAAGAGTGGAAGAAGGGGAGAAAGTAATGTTTGATTTTTTCAAGAAGAAGCTAACAATAGAGACATTAAAAAGCGAACAGTATGACACTCAATATTTAAAGATTTTACGCCATATTTGGAAAACGGAAGTGCCTAAATAAGGGATTTCTGAAACGTTACAAGGTGAGCTGCTTCGTCAGTTAGAAAAATTACGTTGGGAAGCTCAAGAAAATGGAAATATTAACTGGTGGGAAGAATATTCAGGCTATTGTCAGTTTATCCTTGATACCTTGAGTCAAGCGAAAATATTTTCTCGTCAGCAAAAAATAGAATTGAAACTAATCATGGGTTATCTTAAGTCATGTGGTGAGTATGCTCAGGCATACCATGAAAGTGACATTTCTGACGACGAACTGATGGTTGAAGAATTAGCTTATATGGATGATAACCTTTATGATAGAGTTGGCGATATGATTGCTCTCTTTTATAAAGCACATCCAGAACCTATTCCGTTTTTAGTGGATAGTGAATAGTAACAGACTTATTTCAAAAAATAAAATAACTTTTTTAGAGTTTTAACGAAAGGATAGTTCGGTTCTGAGAACTGAACACGGGACTAATTCCCTAGGAAAAATGATAAATCTTCCTAGACGCTAACGTCTTTGTCAGATTTCCTATTTTTCTACGGGAATTTTCGGCTAGCCGAACCGTCCCTTTGTATCTTAAATTATGAGTAACATTCAACACATGTCCCTCGAGGACATCATGGGAGAGCGTTTTGGGCGCTACTCCAAATACATCATTCAGGAGCGGGCCTTGCCGGATATTCGGGACGGTCTGAAACCTGTACAGCGCCGGATTCTTTATTCGATGAACAAGGACGGCAACACCCACGATAAGGCTTACCGGAAGTCGGCCAAGTCTGTCGGAAATATAATGGGTAATTTCCACCCGCACGGGGATAGTTCCATCTATGATGCCATGGTTCGGATGTCGCAGGACTGGAAAAACCGGGAAATTCTTGTGGAAATGCACGGAAACAACGGTTCCATGGACGGGGATCCACCAGCCGCTATGCGGTACACGGAAGCTCGATTGTCTGAGATTTCCAGCTACCTGCTCAATGACATTGACAAGAAAACCGTGCCCTTTGCCTGGAACTTTGACGACACGGAGAAGGAGCCGACGGTTCTGCCAGCGGCCTTTCCCAACCTCTTGGTCAACGGAGCGACGGGGATTTCGGCTGGTTATGCGACCGACATTCCGCCCCACAACTTGGCGGAGGTCATCGATGCGGTGGTTTATTTGATTGACCACCCGCAAGCCAGTGTTGACAAGCTCATGGAGTTTCTGCCGGGGCCTGACTTCCCGACGGGGGGCATTATCCAGGGAGCGGATGAGATTAAGAAGGCCTACGAGACTGGAAAAGGACGGGTCGTGGTGCGGTCAAGAACCGCTATCGAGAGCCTCAAGGGCGGCAAGGAACAAATCGTCATCACCGAGATTCCTTATGAGGTCAATAAGGCTGTCCTCGTCAAAAAGATTGATGATGTGCGGGTCAATGCTAAGGTGCCAGGAATTGCCGAGGTGCGTGATGAGAGTGACCGAGACGGCCTACGGATTGCCATTGAGCTCAAGAAAGACGCCGATAGCCAGACCATTCTCAACTACCTGCTCAAGTACACCGACCTGCAAATCAACTATAACTTTAACATGGTTGCCATCGACAACTTCACCCCTCGTCAGGTTGGCTTGACCAAGATATTGACCAGCTACATCGCCCACAGGCGGGAGGTCATCGTTGCGCGGTCTCGGTTTGATAAGGAAAAAGCAGAGCGGCGACTTCACATTGTTGAAGGCTTGATTCGAGTACTGTCCATCTTGGATGAGGTCATCGCCCTCATCCGTGCTAGTGATAACAAGGCTGACGCTAAGGAAAACCTCAAGGTCTCCTACGACTTTACCGAGGAGCAGGCAGAAGCTATCGTGACCCTCCAGCTCTATCGCTTGACCAATACCGACATTGTCACCCTAGAAGAAGAGGACAGGAGCTTGCGTGAGCAGATTGCGACCCTGACCGCCATCATCGGTGATGAGAAAACCATGTTCCACCTCATGAAGAAAGAACTCCGTGAGGTCAAAAAGACCTTTGCGACACTGCGTCGTTCTGAGTTGCAAGACCAAGCAGAGACCATCGAGATTGATACGGCTAGCCTCATTGCTGAGGAAGAGACTTATGTCAGTGTGACCAAGGCAGGTTACATCAAACGGACCAGCCCACGTTCCTTTGGTGCTTCAACGGTAGAAGAAGTCGGTAAGCGGGAGGACGATGAACTCATCTTCCTAGCGCAGGCCAAGACCACCCAGCACCTGCTGATCTTTACCGACCTCGGGAATGTCATCTACCGACCAGTCCATGAATTGGCAGACACTAAGTGGAAGGACATCGGAGAGCATATCAGCCAGACCGTGACCAATTTTGACAACCAGGAGCAGGTGCTCTACGCCGAAATTGTCGATGACTTTGACACGACGACCTACGTAGCAACAACCCAAGCTGGACAAATCAAGCGGGTTGAACGCAAGGAATTTACCCCGTGGCGGACCTACAAGTCCAAGTCAGTCAAATTCGCCAAGCTCAAAGACGCAAACGACCGCGTAGTTTCAATCTCTCCAGTTGCCTTGGACGACATCATGGTCGTGACCCGAAATGGTTATGCCCTCCGCTTCAACGTGGAAGAAGTGCCGGTCATTGGTGCCAAGGCAGCAGGGGTTAAGGCCATCAACCTAAAAGGTGATGATGTGGTGGCGGCCAGCTTTGTGGCCAACGCAGCTAGCATGTATCTTTTAACCCAACGTGGTAGCCTCAAACGCATGGCCATCAGCGACATTCCAACTGCCAAGCGGGCAGGACGTGGTCTGCAAGTCTTACGTCCGCTGAAGACAAAACCGCATACGGTTTTTGCGGCAGGTCCTGTTTCTTCTGAAGCGACAGAGTTGGACCTCTTTAGCACAGAGAGCAGCAACCAGTCTGAAGTCCTTCGTGTGGTGGATACCGCAGGAACTGTTTATGACATCAATCTTGCAGATCTTGGTCAATCTGAACGCACCAGCAATGGCAGCTTTATCTCAGATACGATTGCGGATGTAGGAGTGGCTAAAGTTCTTCACTAAAGATTTCGGTAACAACTGAGATTTACCTATTTATAGAGCACTTGATAGTCATACTATCTGGTGCTTTTTTATTGAAAACGAATTCATTGAGTTTCTTTAAGATGACCCCTTGTCAACTTTCTTTAGTCATGCTATACTAAACTCATTAACCAGTTAATTAACTAGTAAAGAAAGTGAGGTTCTTGTGAAAAAGATTATATACTGGATAAGTTGTTTTGTGGCGATAGGTTGTTTGACAGCTTGCCACAAAACTAGTCAAAAGACTTCCGACAAAGAAGGGCTAAAAATTGTAACGAGTTTTTATCCCATTTACGCTATGACAAAGGAGGTGTCGGGAGATTTAAATGATGTCCGAATGATTCAATCTAGTCAAGGGATTCATGGATTTGAGCCATCTGTGTCTGATGTTCACGCTATTTATGATGCAGATGTGTTTATTTATCATTCGCATGTTTTAGAGTCTTGGGCTGGACGTTTAGACCCAACCGAATCTAAATCTGATGTTACCTTTATCGAGGCATCAAAAGGATTGGAGTTGCAACGTGTAGAAGGTTTAGAAGATATTGAGGTAGGCGAAGGAATCGATGAAGCAACTTTGTATGATCCTCATACTTGGCTAGACCCAGTTTTAGTGGCAGATGAAGTTGAACATATCGCTCAGGAATTGTCACAACTTGATCCTGAACATGCTGACAGTTATCAAAAAAATGCCGATAAAATGAAAGCAGAAGCCCTGGAATTGGTTGATCAATTTTCTCCATTATTTGCCAGTGCATCAAGAAAAACCTTTGTCACTCAACATACTGCATTTGCTTATCTTGCTAAACGCTTTGGGATTCAGCAGCTTGGTATCTTAGGTGTTTCTGAGGAAGAGCCGAGTCCTCGACAATTAAGTGAAATCAAAGATTTCATTGAGGAATATAACGTTAAGACCATTTTTGTAGAACGAGGTAGTTCGGATAAGATGGCACAAGCTCTCAAAACATCAACAGGTGTCAAGACGAAAATTTTGGAACCGCTTGAAGCTGACCCTCAGAATCATAAAAGCTATTTAGAAAATCTCAAGCATAATCTGACTGTCTTGGCGCGTGACCTCAAATAATCAAGTCAGAGAAGCACACCATATTAGAAGGAATAAAAATGAAAAAGAAAAACTATGTTTATGGCTCTGCTATTGCCATTATCCTTAGCTTTGCCAGCTATCAACTTGGCCATTATCAAGGACATCAGGATACTCTTGCAGATGACTACGGTATTGCCTATGTCAATTCAGATGAGACGACTAAATCTCAAAAGTCAACGACTACTAAAGATAAAACTCCTGAACAAATTAGCGCAGAAGAGGGAATCAATGCTGAACAAATCGTTGTTAAGATAACAGATACAGGTTATGTGACATCGCACGGCGATCATTATCATTTTTTTAATGGTAAAGTTCCCTATGATGCGATTATCAGCGAAGAACTGATCATGAATGACCCAAATTATATTTTTAAGCAGGAAGATGTCATTAATGAAGTTCGTGACGGTTACATTATCAAGGTCAATGGTAATTACTATCTTTATTTAAAAGAAGGAAGTGACCGAAAAAATATTCGTTCGAAAGACCATATCGAAGAAGAGAAGAAAAAATGGGCTAATGAAGGTAGCAGTTCGGCATCCCATATTAACACAGCTAACAAAGCAGAAATTTCTAAGGCAAAATCGGAAGGGCGCTATACGACAGATGACGGTTACGTCTTTAGTCCCACAGATGTTCTAGATGACTTTGGGGATGCTTACTTAGTTCCGCATGGGGATCACTTCCATTACATTCCGAAGAAAGATTTGTCACCAAGTGAATTGGCAGCTGCTGAAGCTTATTGGGCTAGAAAAAATGGCGGAACAACGAGAGGAAATGTAGTCACTCCGAGCACACCAAAATCGAGTACTCACGTACATGCTGGAGGTGGGGGAAGTCACTATCAGCCGTACTCTCCTGTAGTAACGCCACCACCAGCTTATGGTAATCAACCAATCCATACAACTCAACCAATCCATACAACTCAACCAACACAGCCAACGGTTTCCACACCTACTGGTAATCAGGGAAATACGGCAGAATGGCAGAGCCTGTTAAGACAATTATACGCCTTACCACTTAGTGAGCGTCACGTGGAAGGAGATGGTTTAGTCTTTGACCCAGCGCAGATTATTCGTCGTGTTCCCCAAGGAGTTGTTGTTCCACATGGGGATCACTTCCATGTCATTCCGTATGACAAAATGTCTGACCTTGAAGCACGCATTTCAGCCATGATTCCTATTGGTGCTGTACTTCCTCCAGTAACAACCATTGTAGATCAACCAACGGTTCAACCAAGTCCATCCAATCCAGATGTTTCACCTACACCAATTGTAAAACCGATTGAGTCAAAACCCGTTACTACAATTCCAACAAAAGAAGCAGAAGTTACCTTGCATTTCCAAGGCAAGACCTTTAAGGCTACTGAAAAAGGCAAGGATGGAAAACCTTATACGACTAGTGATGGATATACGTTTACTAAAGAGTCTATTTTCTCAGTGGATGAAGATGGGATTACAGCGCGCCACACTGATCATTTCCACTTTATTCCCTTCAATGAACTTGACCAATCTGAATTGGATCAAGTCGCTGAGTGGCAAGCAGATCAGGCTAAATTGGCTGGACAACCTATGTCAGCAGATGAATTGGAAAAGGCACTGGATAGTCTTTTGAGTAAGGCAGAATTCATTGAGAGCGATCAACTCTATGAACGCTATGAAGCTAAAATCAATGGACTTAAGAAACGTGTTTCAGCTATCAAGGCCAATAAGAGTGCTGAGCCACTTATGATGGTGCAGGTTGATTATAAGAAACTCGATAAAGAAATCGATCATGCTATTGATAATCCAATTGTGCCAGAACATGTTAAAAACGGAAAAACAGCAGAGGAAATTTATAATGCTGTCGAAGCGAAATTGGAAGTCCCAGTTGAAAAAATTCCATACAACATGCATCAAACTGTTGAAATCAAAGATGGAAACACCTTTGTGATTCCACATACTGACCACTACCACAATATTAAAATGACTTGGTTTGATGACGGAATGTACGAGGTGCCAACTGGTTATACGATTGAGCAACTCTTTGCAACGGTCAAATATTATGCGACTCATCCTGATGCCCGTCCTAAACTTGAAGGTTGGGGTAGTGATAGTAATCACAATATTGCTAATCCGGCATCTCCTGTGGAAAATGAAGAGGCAACTAACTCTAACAAAGAGAAGACGGCCCAAGATATCTACGCTGAAGTTGAGCCAAAATTGATTGTACCAGTTGAAAAGATTCCGTATAATCTCCATCAGACCGTTGAAGTTCAAGATGGCAATGTCTTTATTATTCCTCATCATGATCATTACCATAATATCAAGATGTATCTCTTTGATACTGGTCATTTTGAAGTACCAGAAGGCTATACAATGGCCGACCTCTTTGCTACGGTAAAATACTATGTTCTTCACCCTGAAGCTCGGCCAAAATTAGACGGTTGGGGCAGTGATAGTGATCATGGTCGAGGTAATACTGGTGGACAAGATTTGCCAGTGGGTGTAGAACCATCAACAGAATCTTCGGATATCGATGATGAAGAAGACAATGACGTCGAAGAACCCTCTCCATCAGATGATGAGTATGAAGAAGATGAGGACTCTGAAGAAACAGACGAAGTTCCAGTTACTTCAACTCCCGAAGGAAAAGCTCTTGAAAATCGTATCTGGGCAATCTTAGCTTTCATTGAAAAAATGGAAGACTCTGAGGAAAAGAGTGACTATGATACAGAAGCAGAAGACCTCTTTGACCGCTTAGATAATTTGACAAGTTCAAGTGATTCAGACAGTTTAGAAGCAATTAAAGCTGATATTGAAAATCTAGCTAAACGCATAGGTATGTAATTGAATTTGAAAAGGTTGTAGTCATACAACCTTTTTTTCTTAACAAATCACAGACTGAGTAGAGTTGAGACATCAAAGTATTATTTTGACTTAAAAAACAGAAGTGAAAACGACTATATTTTCAAATAATTGAAATATTCAGAAAACTCACTTGCAAATTTTCTCTAAAAGTTTTAGAATAGTAAAAAATAGGAATGAGGATTATCTATGACAGTATCAATTGATTGGGAAAATTTAGGCTTTGAGTATCGTCAGTTACCATTTCGGTATATTTCCGTTTATAAAGACGGAGCTTGGGATGACGGAAAATTGAGTGAAGACGCAATCTTACACCTCTCTGAAGCCTCACCAGCTCTCCACTATGGGCAACAAGCCTTTGAAGGATTGAAAGCTTACCGAACTAAGGATGGCAGCGTACAGTTGTTCCGTCCAGATGAAAATGCCAAGCGTCTTCAGCGAACTGCAGATCGCATGCTCATGCCTCAGGTTCCAACAGAAAAGTTTGTTGAGGCATGTAAAGCGGTAGTTAAAGCCAATGAAGAGTTTGTTCCACCCTATGGCACTGGAGGAACCCTCTATCTTCGTCCACTTTTGATTGGAGTTGGAGATATTATCGGGGTTAAACCTGCTGAAGAATATATTTTCACCATTTTTGCTATGCCAGTTGGTAATTACTTTAAGGGTGGCTTGGCTCCGACTAATTTCTTGATTCAAGGTGACTTTGACCGTGCTGCGCCTCATGGTACTGGTGCTGCTAAGGTTGGAGGAAACTATGCTGCCAGTCTTTTACCAGGTAAAGTAGCTAAATCACAAGGATTTTCAGATGTGATTTACCTTGATCCTGCCACTCATACCAAGATTGAAGAAGTAGGATCAGCAAACTTCTTTGGTATCACAAAAGATAACGAGTTTATCACGCCACTTAGTCTATCAATTTTGCCATCTATTACCAAGTATTCATTGTTATATTTGGCTGAACATCGCTTAGGTTTAAAACCCGTTGAAGGAGATGTTTATATAACTGAATTGGATAAATTTGTCGAAGCGGGAGCTTGTGGAACAGCCGCGGTTATTTCCCCTATAGGAGGAGTTCAATACCAAGATAAACTTCACATTTTCTATAGTGAAACGGAAGTAGGACCGATTACGCGTCGACTTTATGATGAATTAACAGGTATCCAATTTGGTGATATTGAGGCACCAGAAGGCTGGATTGTCAAAGTAGACTAAAAATAAACAGGGCTTGCCCTTGCAAGTGCCTGTTTTTTTGTGTAAAATTTAAAGGTAAGACTTTCAGAAAAGAGACTATGATGAGTAAAAAAGATAAAAAAATTGCTATTCAAGTAGCGGATGCTAAAGTTCAAGTTAATAATGTAAGCGTTGATGGCTACCAATTGACCATCGGAAAAAAATCTATCGGGGAGATTGCGGAACTTGACGACCGCTATGCCACCCTCAAGAACGGTAAAGTAGAGACTTTCTTTAAAACGCTTGATCAAGCTGTTGAAAACGTGATTGAAACTTACAACTTGAATCACTAAAAATCAAGAAAAAGGGCTTGATTTTAACAAGAATCTGTGGTAAACTAGTTCTTGTTGTTACGGAGAGATAGCGAAGAGGCTAAACGCGGCGGACTGTAAATCCGCTCCTTCGGGTTCGGGGGTTCGAATCCCTCTCTCTCCATTTAAACATTGGGGTATAGCCAAGCGGTAAGGCAAGGGACTTTGACTCCCTCATGCGTTGGTTCGAATCCAGCTACCCCAGTCATGGTATCAGAGTCATCTGAGACCGTCAAAGATAAAAGTTGTTGTCGTTGCGGGTACCTTGAAATAAATATATTGTTTGCAAGAGCTGGAATAGGCTAGTTCTTGTTGGAGGATTTTTTAGAATGAATGAATTTGAAGATTTGCTAAACAGCGTTAGCGAAGTTAACCCAGGTGATGTTGTCACTGCTGAAGTTTTGACAGTAGACAATGGCCAAGCTAACCTTGTTATTAGCGGCACAGGTATTGAAGGCGTGTTGACCCTTCGTGAGTTAACTAATGATCGTGATGCTGATATCAACGACTTGGTTAAACCAGGTGAAAGCCATGAAGTACTTGTTCTTCGTCAAGTAGTAGGTAAAGACACTGATACAGTTACTTACCTTGTGTCTAAAAAACGTTTGGAAGCTCGCAAAGCTTGGGACAAACTTGTAGGTCGTGAAGGTGAAGTTGTTACTGTTAAAGTAACTCGTGCTGTTAAAGGTGGACTTTCAGTTGAATTTGAAGGACTTCGTGGATTTATCCCGGCTTCAATGATCGATACTCGTTTCGTTCGTAATACTGAAAAATTTGTTGGTGAAGAATTTGATGCTAAAATCAAAGAAGTTGATCCAGCAGAAAACCGCTTCATCTTGTCACGTCGTGATGTTGTTGAAGAAACAGCTGCAGCAGCTCGTGCTGAGGTATTCGGTAAAATTGCTGAAGGTTCAGTTGTAACTGGTACAGTTGCTCGTCTTACTAACTTTGGTGCTTTTGTTGACCTTGGTGGTGTTGATGGTTTGATTCACATTACCGAGTTGTCACATGAGCGTAATGCTTCACCTAAATCAGTTGTTTCTGTTGGTGATGAAGTTGAGGTTAAAGTTCTTTCTATCGATGAAGAAGAAGGACGTGTATCACTCTCACTTAAAGCTACAACACCTGGTCCATGGGATGGCGTTGAGCAAAAATTGGCAGCAGGTGATGTTGTTGAAGGTAAAGTTAAACGTTTGACTGACTTTGGAGCTTTTGTAGAAGTGTTGCCAGGTATCGATGGATTGGTACATATTTCTCAAATTTCACACAAACGTGTTGAAAATCCAAAAGATGTTCTTTCTGCAGGTCAAGATGTGACTGTTAAAGTTCTTGAAGTGAACTCTGCAGATGAGCGTGTATCACTTTCTATCAAGGCTTTGGAAGAGCGTCCAGCAGCTGCTGAAGGCGAAGAAAATACTGAAAAACGTCAATCACGTCCACGTCGTCAAAAACGCGAACAAAAACGTGACTTCGAATTACCAGAAACTCAAACAGGGTTCTCAATGGCTGATTTGTTCGGTGATATTGAATTGTAATTTCAATTAAACAAGGCTCTATAATTTCTGTAGTGGGTAGCTCCCCTGCAGAGATTATGGAGCCTTTTTGAATGTAGAAAAAAAGTCCCATATGACCTATAATGAAAAGCGATAAAACAACTCATTAGAAAGACTCATATGGAACAGTTCAATTTTATCACAAACCTACTCGGAATAAAAGACCCTAATATCTCGATTTCAGACTATATCGATGCTGGAACCCACAAGGAAGTCATCGCTAAGCTGGACTACCCTGCCACAAAATGCCAATATTGCCAAGAACAGATGACCAAGTACGACTTCCAGAAACCATCCAAAATACCCTACCTGGACTGTGCTGGCTATAAAACGCTAATTCGTTTAAGGAAACG
>NZ_JBHRZV010000030.1:0-5497 GCF_042649745.1 Streptococcus caprae
ATCAATCATCGACCGCGAAAATGTTTAGCTTACAGAACAGCTGTTGAAGCTCTCTTGAACGAGTTTAAATAAATGTTGCACTTTTTCTTGCAATTTATCAAATCTATTTCTCAAGTTAAAGTGGGTTTAAATCTATGTTTATAAATTTTGAGGATTTGGATTCTAAGTTACGGTGTCGCTAAATCATTAGGCCACCAACCCTCTTTTTCCGTAGCAGGTGGTTTGCCACCCTTATCGTACTGAAATTGGTTATTAAATGGGTTACTTGAACCATAAAGTGATTTGCTATTGAATAATGGCTGAGAATTTTAATAAAACTTGGCACTAAAATAACAAGCACGGGCGAAATTATGATAAAATAAAAATAGTATCTTTTTTAAGGAAAAACTATGTTTACATTTTTTAAGAAAAAATCAGTTGAAAATGTCTCGCTTGACAAAATTCCGAATCATGTTGGTATTATCATGGATGGGAATGGGCGTTGGGCAAAAAAAAGGCTCCAACCACGCGTTATGGGGCATAAGGCTGGTATGGATGCCTTGCAGGAAGTCACTTTAGCTGCTAATGAACTCGGCGTTAAGGTTTTGACAGTCTATGCCTTCTCGACAGAAAACTGGTCCAGGCCAGAGAGCGAAGTAAAATTTATCATGAATCTGCCTGTCGAGTTTTTTGATAAATATGTTCCAGAACTACATAAGAATAATGTTCGCGTCCAAGTTATTGGTGAGCGAGATCGTCTCCCGCAAGAAACACTGGATGCTCTTAACCGTGCCATTCAGACAACTAAGCATAATTCTGGACTAGTTTTAAATTTTGCGCTGAATTATGGAGGGCGTGCCGAAATTACTAAAGCTGTCCAAGTTATCGCTCGGGATGTTTTGGATGCTCGGTTTAATCCCAATGACATTTCAGAAGATCTAATTCAATCCTATTTAATGACGGCCTATCTTCCCTACTTATATCAGGATCCCGATTTGATTATTCGAACCAGTGGGGAGTTACGACTCAGTAATTTCCTACCTTGGCAATCTGCCTATAGCGAACTCTATTTCACAGAGACCCTATGGCCTGATTTCAAGCGCTCTGAGTTTTTAAAAGCTATTGAAGAATACAATAAGCGTCATCGTCGTTTTGGTGGCGTCTAGAAAGTAGAGTAACATGCAAAAACGTATTATTTTTGGGGCAGCTGCGCTTGTAGTATTTCTGCCTTTTATCCTGATTGGAGGCTTACCATTTCAGCTTTTGGCTGCGATTTTGGCTGCGATAGGAGTATCTGAAATTCTTAAGATGAAAGGATTGGAAATCTATTCATTCGAAGGTGTTTTGGCGATGTTGGGAGCGTTTGTATTAACTGTTCCTCTTGAACTTTACTTGACATTCTTACCCGTGGACGCTAGTTTCTCAGCCTTTGGTATAGTTGTGTTTCTCGTTTTGGCTGGAACTGTTGTCAATAGCAGAGCTTATAATTTTGATGACGCTGTATTTCCGATTGCTTCGGCACTCTATGTGGGTATTGGGTTTCAAAATTTAGTTGATGCTCGAATCGCTGGTATTGACAAGGTTCTTTTGGCCTTGTTTATTGTGTGGGCCACGGATATCGGTGCTTATTTCATAGGAAGTCAATTTGGGAAACGAAAACTACTGCCACAAGTATCTCCAAATAAGACTATTGAAGGTAGTCTTGGAGGTATCCTTTCGGCTGTGGTTGTGTCATTCATTTTCATGTTAGTAAGAAAATCTGTTTATGCTCCACACTCATTTGTAGTGATGTTGATTTTAGTTGCAATCTTTAGTGTTTTTGCCCAATTTGGGGACTTGGTAGAAAGTGCTTTGAAACGACATTATGGAGTAAAAGATTCTGGTAAGGTTATTCCAGGTCATGGTGGCATATTAGATCGTTTTGATTCAATGATTTTTGTGTTTCCTATCATGCATTTCTTTGGTTTGTTTTAGTGAGGTGTCATGGTTCAGATTATAAGTTTTATTATTATTTTTGGGGTTTTAGTGATTGTCCATGAATTTGGACATTTCTATTTTGCAAAAAAAGCAGGCATACTTGTTAGGGAGTTCGCCATAGGAATGGGCCCCAAAATTTTTTCTCATCGGGATGCTGAAGGCACCTTGTATACGGTTCGAATTCTTCCCCTAGGTGGCTATGTTCGTATGGCTGGTTGGGGAGAGGACAAGACGGAGATTAAGACAGGATCACCAGCCACCTTAAGTTTGAACAATCAAGGTCTTGTAACAAGAATTAATTTATCCGACAAGCAGTTAGATCAAACTAGCTTACCTATCAATATTACTTCCTACGACCTCGAGGATGCCTTAGAGATTTCAGGTCTTGTCCTAGAGGAAACACGAACCTATCATGTCTCTCATGAGGCGACGATTGTGGAAGAGGATGGAACAGAGGTGCGTATTGCTCCCTTAGATGTTCAATATCAAAATGCTAGTATCTGGGGCCGAATAATGACTAACTTTGCGGGTCCCATGAATAATTTTATCTTGGCAATTCTTGTATTTGTTGGTTTAGCCTTTTTACAAGGTGGTGTCGTTAATTATGACAGTAACCAAGTGAGAGTCGCTCAGGATGGAGCTATTGCACAAGCTGGTGTCCAATCTGGAGATAAAATTCTTTCTATTGATGGCATTGAAGTTACGAATTGGTCTGAATTAACTGAGGCTGTCGATCAATCGACTAGCACTTTGCAAAAAGGTGGTAGCCTTACAGTGGTGGTTGAAACTGCTGACGGTCAACAAAAAACTTTCCAAGTTACTCCTAAAGAGAGTGACGGAGCCTATTACATTGGCGTTAACCCATCTCTTAAGACGGGCTTCTGGGATAAAATTCTCGGTGGTTTTGAGATGGCATGGGCTGGAGCAAGTCGGATTTTGCAGGCTTTGAAAAATCTTGTTTTTAAACCGAGCCTCAACCAACTTGGTGGTCCAGTGGCTATGTATCAGATGATAGGCCAAGCAGCGTCGGATGGAGTTTATTCTCTACTCTATCTTATGGCTCTGCTATCTCTTAACCTAGGAATTTTTAATCTTATTCCGATTCCTGCTCTTGATGGTGGAAAGATATTGATGAACATCGTTGAAGCGATTCGTCGCAAGCCTCTTAAAGAAGAAACGGAAACTTACATTACTCTTGCTGGTGTCTTAATTATGGTAGTTCTAATGGTTGCTGTAACTTGGAACGATATTATGAGAACCTTCTTTTAAAATTTATTTATCTCGTGTGAAAGGAATTTCTAGCTCTGCTATTTTAAAAAATAGTAGAACTGGATTGGCTGCTTGAGCATGAGCTGGGGCTGATAGCTCTTCCCCAACCTCATTCAGCCAGAGAAACATTATGAAACAATCTAAAATGCTTATCCCAACCCTGCGTGAAATGCCAAAAGATGCACAGGTAATCAGCCATGCCCTCTTGGTTCGTGCGGGTTATGTCCGTCAGGTTTCTGCCGGTATCTATGCTTATCTACCATTAGCTAACCGTGTTATTGAAAAGGCTAAAACCATCATGCGTGAAGAGTTTGATAAGATTGGTGCTGTGGAATTCTTGGCGCCTGCCCTCTTATCTGCTGATTTGTGGCAGGAGTCTGGTCGTTACGAAACCTACGGTGAAGACCTTTATCGCCTCAAAAACCGCGAAGGCTCTGATTTCATCCTTGGTCCAACCCACGAAGAAACGGTTACCCTTCTTGCGCGTGATGCGGTGCAATCATACAAGCAACTTCCGCTTAATATCTATCAAATCCAAGCCAAGTATCGTGATGAAAAACGTCCGCGTAATGGTCTTCTCCGTGGTCGTGAGTTTATCATGAAGGATGGTTACTCATTCCATGCCAACTACGATAGCCTGGATGAGACCTATGAGGACTACCGCCGTGCTTATGAAGCGATATTCACCCGTTCAGGTCTTGAATTTAAGGGGATTATTGGTGATGGCGGAGCTATGGGAGGAAAAGATAGCCAAGAATTTATGGCTATCACTCCAGACCGTACAGACCTTAGCCGCTGGCTGGTACTGGATAAGTCTGTGCCGTCACTTGAAGATATTCCAGAAAATGTTCTGAAAGAAATCAAGGCTGAATTAGCCGCATGGATGGTTTCTGGAGAAGATACCATTGCTTATTCGAGTGAGTCAAGCTACGCTGCTAACCTTGAAATGGCGACAGACCTTTACAAACCAAATCAAAAAGTAGTTTCACAGGAAGAATTGGTTAAGGTGGCGACTCCAGGTTGCAAATCTATTGACCAAGTCGCAGGCTTCTTAAACGTTGAGGAAACGCAAACCATTAAAACCATGCTCTTTATGGCTGACGGTGAGCCTGTTGTTGCCCTCTTGGTCGGCAATGATCAAGTCAATGATGTGAAGTTGAAAAACCACTTAGGGGCTGACTTCTTTGAGCCTGCGACCGAAGCAGAAGCACAGGCCTTGTTCGGTGCAAACTTTGGTTCATTAGGACCGGTTGGTTTGCCAGAGGGCACCAAGGTTATTGCGGATCGCAAGGTTGCTGATGTGGCAAATGCTGTTGTCGGTGCTAACGAGGACGGCTTCCATTACACTGGTGCCAATGCTGAACGTGACTATCAGGTGACAGAGTATGTTGATATTCGTGAAGTAAAAGAGGGAGAAATCTCACCTGATGGCCAGGGAACCCTTAAATTCGCTCGCGGCATCGAAATTGGGCATATCTTTAAGCTCGGTACCCGTTATAGCGATAGCATGAATGCCAAGATTCTTGATGAGAATGGTCGTTCTGTCCCGATGATTATGGGTTGTTATGGAATCGGTGTGAGTCGTCTCTTGTCTGCTGTGCTTGAACAGCATGCCCGTCTCTTCGTCAATAAGACACCAAAAGGCGATTACCGTTATGCTTGGGGCATTAATTTCCCTAAAGAATTGGCTCCGTTTGACGTCCATTTGATTACTGTCAATGTTAAGGATGAGGAAGCGCAAGTCTTGACACAGAGCATCGAAGACAGTCTAATGGCCAATGGCTACGAGGTCTTGACAGATGACCGCAACGAGCGCGTCGGCTCTAAGTTCTCTGATAGTGATCTCATCGGGCTTCCGATTCGAATTACAGTTGGTAAAAAAGCGACAGATGGTATCGTTGAAGTCAAAATCAAGGAAACAGGTGACACGGTAGAAGTCCATGTTGACCAACTAATGGAAACCTTGACTATTTTAACGCATCAATAATTAAGAAGAATAGCCTAAGTTGAGCTGTTAAATAAGTTGGATAAACGTCCTACTATATTAAAACAGAGTTCAACTTAGGCTTATTTTTCGAACAAAAGGATTGCGTAGTAAGTTAGGAGTATGTTATAGTAACAAAGCTATCAATTTGCCCACGAGAAGCTCGACTAAAAAAATAAAAAAAGTCGAAAAAACTTGTTGACAAATAATTGATGATTTGCTAAACTAATATAGTTGTCTCGTGAGTGGGCAACGATGCCCTTTGAAAACTGAACAAGACGAACCAAG
>NZ_JBHRZV010000031.1:0-2372 GCF_042649745.1 Streptococcus caprae
CAAAAAGCATCAATGCTATTGATTATCATACTATTCAGAGTTCGTTGCTGCTCGTATCTAATATCCTGTTCAACCCTTGTCAACAAAGATGTCATAAAACGAGAAAAGAAAAAATCCCTGGCATCGTAATTTTTTAGAACTCTCTCACCACCAATAATATTAGTTACTTGTGAAAGGTAATTCTGATTAGACTTAGATTTTTGCTCAGAAATTTGGTCTAAGGCTTTGCTACCAATACCACTACAAAGTGCAGGAACAGAATAAAAACAGATAAACACTAAGCCCAGCCCAAAATTGGTAGCTAGGGCATATATCATAGAAACAGTCGTAAAACCTAGCGATGAAATGATAATAACTGCAGGTTCAAGATAAGAAGTTTCTAATTGTTTAACATCATTTTCAAGATGAGATAAAATATCTTTGCTATCCCTGTGTTTATTATAAAGAAAATGCCCAAAGAGTTTGCATTTCATGGTCAATGTAAAATCAGCCACTATTCTCGCATAATAATAACGTTTTCCAGCTAGTCCAATAAGGAGAATTAAATTTCCAAAAATTCCCACAGCAAGAGCCAACCATAACTTATCAAGAGATCTCTTTTCAAAACTCGCCACAATCATTGATACTAAGGTCGGTGTGATGATAGCCTCTAGCCAAGTTATACCGATAAAACTAAAATACAAGATTAAATACTTTTTTGAAATGAATTTATTAAGCATATCTGATAAACCTTTCAAAATTATTCACTAATTTTGATAAAGTATCCTTATCCTTACTTAGCTCAATGATCTTATAAATACAGTATTCCATCAAATCTTGTTTTTTACACTCTATAAATGTAGCTTTCTCTGATATTATTGGTGAATACCCTTCAATCATGTTCGCCACACATTCCATGCACATTCCCTTACACCAACATTCTTTGCACTTAGAGAAATTCTCTTTATTATTGAACAGTGAGACTTTATCACTATTGTGAGTCCCCCAAAATCTAAAACAAGATTTGGATGTTCCATCTACATCAAATGTCATAGTAGTTTCTGGATCAATATCATCACAGAATGATTCAGTCTTACTTTTAAAAATCATTGAAAGTAAAACATCGTATACTATGGGGCTAATATAGTTTTTTACGTTATTATTGATAATATCCTCGAGAGACTGTTCGATAAATCGTTTTCTATTGTCTAAAGTCATCTCCATTTCTTTAACTACAAGAACTTTATTTTTACTGAATACATTATTTATATGAAATCTAACATCCATATCTGTGAAATATTTATATATGACTTCTTTTGGATAACCAAGTTTTTGGTGCATGCGCGTATAAGTTGAAGCAACCTCAAAATTTTCATAATCTATTTTTTTTAAATACTCAATAAACTTCAAAGTTCGTCTATGACTCCCCTTACCTCTTAATTTATCATGAATCAGCTGTGGACCATCAAGACTGACAGTCAAGAAAGGGTGATATCTGTCAATCATCAATTTAACTTTATTATTTAATACTGTACCATTGGTAACTGTCTCAACTTTCTTAATCTCAATTGTTTTTGAGAGTTCTTCAATAAGATAAACAAATACATCAATATTTAAAAATGCTTCCCCTCCAAAAAGTATTAATCTTTTTATAAATCGAATCCCATTGTTATTGATTTGTTCAATAATTTTGTTTGCAGTAGTAATTTCCATGAGCTGATTTGTCATTCCATAATTACCACCATCAGCATAACAATATACACATGAAAGATTACAACTATTTGAAACGTTAATTACTACTTTTCTCAAAATACTGCGATCATTTTCTTTATTAATCTCGATACCACATTCATCTGAAGAAGTTGAAAGAGTAAAGTTTTCGGAATTAAAATAATAAGTGTCGGACTCTGTTATAAATGTCTTTAACATGTTACTCTCCTATCAAAAAGAGAGGGAATATAAATCCCTCTAACAATAAAAGCAAGACGGGGATTATCCACCTCCACCGCAAGAATGACTAGGACCACAATCATGAGCAAGATAGCTTGATTTATTGATCAGTAATTCTTCCAAATCGATAATTTTTAAATTATCCATCTTAGTGTCCTCCTCTATTTGATAATAGGATTATAGCATTTCTATCTTTGAGCGAGATTTCTTTCCCATATCTGCTGACTAGTCATTTTCAGCTAAAACTTTTTCTAAATGGCCTTCATAAATCTTTGCTAAGTGGTTACTGCCTGCTAATTTCATTGCAGCGATACACTTTTTCATTTCAATAATTGCTTCACAATGAAAAGAACCCCTTATAATGGACAGTATAAAAAGTACTATACTGTTCTTATAAGGAGGTTCTTTTCTCATGGCTAAAAAAGGAAGTAAATTTACAAAGT
>NZ_JBHRZV010000032.1:0-32502 GCF_042649745.1 Streptococcus caprae
AGAAAAATTAAAAGGTATGACCCCTATGGAATTCAGGGAGTCATACCTTACTAACTAATATTCTTTTTTACACTGTCTATTTTAGACGGGGCTTGACAATGCGGCCTTCTTTTTCCCACATTTCTTTGGCAATTTGCTCACCAGCAACACCAAACTTGATAACGAAACATGACGTTCCACGCACATCGGTCATCAGTTCTTCACGGCCGTCACCGTAGGCTTGAAGTTTAGCGTAGGCTTCTGGTTTCCATGGTAAAATACAACCGAGGAGAATGTCTTCATCCCAATGTTTTTGATAGAAGGCATCAATTTCTGGTGTCAACTGAGCCAATTCGCGGAGCTCTTCCATGCTACCACATCGGAGACAGTTTAGATAATTTTTCGCGGACCTCACGGGGCTGCACGATAGACAAGACACCATTGTTAAGGTCGTTGTTGTAGTGGATGTCCCCGAAAGAGCCTGCGATAATGACCTTAAAGCCATAATCTGCCAGGGCCCAGGCGGCATGTTCACGAGAGGAGCCTGCACCGAAGTTATCCCCCGTCACCAGAATGGTCGCCTTACGGTACTCTGGTCGATTGAAGACAAAGTCTGGGTCTTCATTGTAGTTGTCGTTCAGATAGCGCTACATCGTTGTTGATACAATGGGAAATCTTCTTGATGTGGTGGTTCATGCAGCTAATTTACACGACACAAAATCAGGCAATTTAGTGGCTCGTAAAGTGATGGTACAATGTCCGACGATCAAGGCTTTTTCAGCTGATGCTGGTTATCGGAAAAGTTTTGAAGAGATGATGATTGAGGAGTTTGGTTGCCCGGTAGATATTTCTGAAAAAATCAAGGGTAGCTGGCAAATCATCCCTAAGCGTTGGGGTGTTGAGCGAACTTTTGCTTGGTTGAACCACTCTCGAAGATTAGCTAAGGATGTTGAAAAATCCGTATCGTCAGAGGTGGCTTTTATCAAGCTATCTCACATTAGTCGTCTTTTAAGGTCTCTATAATTTTGTGAATACAGGTTCTTATGTTTGCTTGATGATTGACCTCTTTAATCGTGAAATTATTGGTTTATCAGTCGGTTGGCAGAAGAGCGCAGAACTTGTCAAACAAGCCATTCAAAGCATTCCTTATGCTTTAACCAAGGTCAATCTTTTTCATTCTGACCGTGGTAAGGAGTTTGACAATCAGCTAATTGATGAGGTCTTAGAAGCTTTTGGGATTACCCGTTCGTTAAGTCAGGCTGGCTGTCCTTATGACAATGCGGTAGCTGAGAGCACCTACCGTTTCTTCAAACTGGAGTTTATTCATCAAGAAACCTTTCATTCACTTGAAGAACTAACCCTTAAAACCAAGAACTATGTCCACTGGTGGAATCATCATCGCATACACGGTAGTCTCAATTACCAAACACCTATGGCTAAGCGAGTGATCGCTTAACGAAAAAACACTTTATAAAAATTGTACAGAAAAGCGTTGCCTTTTCACCTGAACTTTTTACATATTCTAGTCGAGGAAATGACCCTCTCCTCTTTCGATTTTTGAATATACTGAATGAGTAAAAGAAAGATAATTAGCAATTTCTTTTTGAGTAAGATCGTTATCTTCTCTCAAATCTCTTATACGCCGATACATCTAGCTTTCTCCTAAATCCAGTATAAAAGGTTTTTAGAAGATTCTTTTTGAATTGTCCTAATTGGACAATTAAAGTTATTACATGACTTTCAGAGTGCTCCTGGCTATGCTTAATAATAAAAACCTCCACGAACAACATGGAGGCTCGCCAATAAAAATTAAAACGATTCTTACCTTTATAAGATAGTGATATCAAACTCTTTACGACTCGTTTGACCTGGTTCAACTATTTCTACTTGGCACTTTTGGTGGAAGTTATCAGTTTCCTCAAGAGATGTCGATAGACCACTCCAGGGTTCAAGGGCAATAAATGGACCTTTATTGATTGTTGACCAAATGATAAGATTTGAAAAATCCGCAAAATCCACTCTCAGACCCTTATGACTTTTTCTAGATTTGAGGCTGACACTACGAGAAATCAGTTGGTCTAGCGTAACAGCATCGTGACTAAATAAGTCATAGTTCAAATCCAAAATCCTTTGCCCATCTAAAAATGGTGTGCGATCGTTTACATCCAACAAACCAGTTTCTGGGAAGCTCCGTGGAACGGTACAGGTTTCATCAGTCTCGAACTCCAGATAATAATCTTCGTAAGCTTCACCATCAAGTAGAGGACAATTGAAACCAGGATGACCACCGATAAAATAAGGCAATTCCTTCTCTGTTTCATGGTTGATTACCTGATAAGTTGTTCTAATGGTCTTGCCAAACAACGTGTAAGTAATCCTCAATTCAAACCGATAAGGGTATTGTGCCAACATCTCATCCGTTGCTTGAATGGCAAATGTTACCTGATTCTCCTTTTCTTCTACCAATTCAAAGTCACACTTACGAACGAGACCATGACGTGGCATAAAACCAACTTCATTTTCGCTGTAGATGGCTCTGTCATTTCGTAAACTACCACAAATCGGGAACAGCACAGGTGCCTGTCCACTCCAATAAGTGGCATCTCCCTGCCAAAGGTATTCGATACCGTCTCTATCTTTGATTGACGAAAGAGCTCCGCCCAAAGTTGAAAACTCAACCGTTAGCTCATCATTTTTTAATTGAATAACCATCATCTATCCTCCACGCAGAAGAGGGAGAGGCGTTAAGTGCGACCCTCCCATCAAAAATATCTCTTATAAAATTGTTAATGTCTCAGCTACTTCTTTGTACCAATAAGCCGATTTCTTAGGGTATCTTTCTTGTGTTTCAAAATCAACATAGAACAAGCCATACCGTTTTTCATAGCCGTTTGACCATGAAAAAACATCCATCAGAGACCAGATAAAGTATCCTTTAACATTAGCACCATCTGCAATCGCATCAGAAATCACTTCTAGGTGTTTTTTCACATAGTCAATCCGACCATCATCATAAACGGTGCCATCAACAAATTCATCTTTATATCCCAGACCATTTTCAGTGATGTAGATTTTTTTATAGTTTGGATAATCTGCTTTGACACGCATGATTTGATCATACAACCCTTGTGGGTAAATAATCCAATCCCAATCTGTTTTTGGAATATTGATAGGCGCCTCACGACGTCCCACTCCCTTAATCTGGTATTTAGAACTGCCTTTTTCTCCCTTGCCATTATGAATGATTTCCGTCTCGCCATCGAAAGCCCGCATCCAATCACTCATGTAATAGTTAATTCCCAAGAAATCATTAAGATCCTTGGCTGCTTCTAAGGCTACAAAATCATCCTCACGGAGATCTAATTCACCGCCATTTGCTGCTAAAATATGACGAACACCAGCCATGGTTGCTTCAGAATAATGACCCAAATAGGTGGCATCAAGGATAAATTTATTATGAATAATATCCTCTAATTCAGCTGCACGAACATCTTCTGGATTCTCTGGATCATAGGGGTATTTAGTCGGCAGGGCATGAACCACGCCAATTTCACCAGTATAACCCTTATCTTTATAGAGTTTGACGGCACGCGCATGAGAAACCATCATGTTATGGTGAGATTGGAAGACCTTTGCTAAATCGTACTGGATTCCAGGAGGGAATTTTCCAACCAGGTATTGCCCATCACCAATTGGACCAATTTCATTGAAGGTTGTCCAATAATTAACCTCTGGAAACTCTTCAAAGCAAAAGGCTGCGTAATTCACAAAGTGGTCAATATTGTCACGGTTCAAGAAGTCACCATTTGAATGTAGTGCTTCTGGGGTATCAAAATGGTGCAGTGTGACAAATGGCTCCACCCCACGTTTATGGCATTCCTCAAAAAGATTGTGATAGTATGCAACACCTTTGGGATTGACCTCGCCAAATCCAGTTGGAAAAATGCGTGACCAAGCAATTGAAATCCGAATGCCATTAACACCAAATTCCTCTGCTAACTTCAAATCAACTGGATAACGGTTATAAAAATCACTAGCTGGCTCTGCAGTATACCAATAATTTTCTTCAAGATATTTATCCCAAGCAACTGATCCCTTACCGTCTGTTTTTGTTGCCCCTTCTGCTTGGTAAGCAGCTGTTGCGCCACCGAAAATAAAGTCTTTTGGCAATGTTTTTGTCATCATATTCCTCTTCTAAAACTAGTTCTTCTAAGCAAATAGAAGGCTGAGTTCCCCCAACCTTCCATGTTTTCTTATTTAATTTTCAAATTGTTGCTTAACAAATTCAAGTGAACCTTGACCATCACGAGTTAAACCAATGTATTGAGCACCTTCAGTCTTAGCCAATTTAATGCCAAGTTTATCTGTTTCCGCTTTCATATCTTCATAATTAGAAGCGACTTGAGGCGCTAGAATAACCAATTGGTACTGTGGTAAAATTTCACGGTGAGCACCGTAGCTTCCAGCAGCTGCAGTTACTGGAGCTCCATACTCTTTCGCAGCCTTATTCAAAGCATTAGCAAGAAGACCGCTTGTACCCCCACCCGCACAAAGGACGAGAACATTAGTCTGCTCAGTGATTGCTGTTTCTGATGATTTTTCTGTTACACCAGCTTTTTCAAGAATGGCATCCGCTTTAGCCGTATTAAAGTTCGCTGCAACTTTTTCTTTCAAGCTATCATTGCTGGTACCAGCCGCTTCCTCTGCTAAAATTTGGTCATCATACACTTTCAAGAATGGGTAATAGATAGCAACGTCAACAACAATGAGCAGAGCTGCCAGAACAAACGACAGAGCTGCAAATTGCGTTCCCATGATAATGCCCAGCGGTCCTGGAGTTGTCCAAGGAAGGTTCACAGAGAAACTGTTCATGCCTAAGGTATCAACGAAAAATTTGAAAATCCAAACGTTAACAATTGGGGTCAAGATAAACGGTACAAAGAAAATCGGGTTAAGAACAAGCGGGGCACCAAACAAAATGGGTTCGTTAACACCGAAGAAAGTCGGAACAACTGAGGCGCGTCCAATGGCCTGATTGCGTTTTGATTTTGTCAACCACATGAACATGAACGGGACTACCAAGGTAGCTCCAGTACCACCCATAGTAACGATAAACATTTGTGTCCCGGATGTCAACACTTTGTCGGCATGTTGACCCGCTTGAAGTAATTGCAAGTTCGTTTCAATATTTGCATAGGTAATGGCTGCGATAGCTGGCTCAACAATTGATGGACCATGAATACCAACGAACCAGAAGAGGGCATAGGCACCAAAGATAATGGTAATGCCAAGGTAACCATCTGCAGCAGTAAAGAGCGGGGCAAGAAGCGCACCAATAGCTTCAGCAACGCTTGTTCCAATCGTGTTGCGGGCAAGCAAATCTAAACCATAGAGAGCAAAGATTGAAAAAGAGAATGGGAACAAGTCTTTAAAGACCTGTGAAATATTTGGTGGAACTTCAGCAGGCATGCGGATGGTAACATTGTTTTTAACACAGACCTTATAGATGTTAACGGTTATAAAAGCCGCCAAGAAAGCTGAAAGCAAACCTTTTGTACCCAAGAAGCCATTTGCAAAACCACCCTCGATAGAATCAGAAGCTAGCAACAAAAATCCTGTGATCGATGCCAACATGGTAGACATGTAGTTGATCTGATTGGTGCTTTCCAAATCACGGTTAACCGAGTCTGTCAATGATTTCGCTGTCGTACCAGCAACCAACAGAGCCACAACCCCCATCGTATAGCCATAAGGTTTCATCAGCATGCTGACAACATCATCGCTCCAAGTAAAACCAAAAATATTTGGAACAAAAGCGATCAACAGGAAAATACTAGAGAAAAGAATAACTGGCATGCTGGCGATAAAGCCATCACGAATAGCACGGAGATAAATGTTCCGTGAAATTTTCTCAAATAACGGTTTTTGTTTTTCTAACGCGTTAATCAAAGCATTCATTAGCGATTACTCCTTCTGTAAAGTTCAATCATATGTTTCATCATATCCTTCAACAACAGCGTCGTCATCAAATGGTCTTGACCATGCATCAAGGTCACACTAAATGCCAAATCTTCCCCAAGTGCCTCTTTTTGAAGCAAGCTTGTTTGAGCCTTGTGTGCATTTGTGATGCATTCACCAGCTGCTTCAACAAGTGACTCAGCTTTGTCATAATCACCCGCTTGTGCAGCTGACAAGGCTTCCAGGAGACGTGAGCGGGCATCGCCTGCATAAGCAACGATTTCAAACCCTAACAGGGTAATTTCTTCTCTATTCATCAGAGAATTCCTCCTAAATAATTTCTCTTATTTTTGTTTCCATGAAGTAGCTGAGGTTTCCAAAACTCTATTTAAGGATTCAATATTTTCAGAACCAACTGTTCTTAACCATTGACGTGCAGCCTCTTCACCTTCTTCAATGAAAATCTTGACTGAACCTGCCCATGTGGCTCGACCACACAAGACACCATTAAATTTTGCTCCTGATTCACTGGCAAAAACAAGTGTATCTTGGAATAATTGTGCTGAAACACCTGCACTAAGGTAAATATATGGTAAGTGTGTTGAAGCTTCTTGGTCTCGGAAATATTGAGCTGCTTCCTCTTTAGTATAAGCGACTTCACCATTTCCAAAACATTCTACAAAGTTCATATTGACAGGAACCTCTACTTTGAGAACATCAATGCCAAATCTTTCATCAGAGAAGACCCGCATGGCTTCATTTACCTTACGTGGTTTAACACGAGCAAACTCTATACTTGAGTTATCCTCAATTTTTTCATCATATGATAGAATTTCCAAAAAGAATGGGATGTCCTCAGCCTTACATTCAGAACCAATTCTCTCAATATATGCCTGCTTCTGCAAATTTACATATGGATCTCCATCGACATCATAATAGAGTAAGAATTTTACTGCATCTGCCCCCTCTTTCTTAAGGCGTTTTGCAGACCATTCTACAAGGCAATCAGGTAAACGGCTTGTTGTGCTTGCATCATACCCTGTTTTTTCATATGCCAATAATAAGCCTGATTCTGCATGTCTTGATTTGGCTGCGGGCAAACCATATTCTGGGTCTAAAAGAATGGATGACGCAAACTGAGTTAACTCCTCAGAAACGATGACTTTCAAACGTTCGATCTGTTCAACAGATGGTTCCTCTGTTTGATACTGACGCATCATTTTTTTCAATGCTCCACGCTGGTCAAAAGCTAAGGCAGAGATAATTCCTCTCTTATCACTAACCTTTTCCATAAATAAACGTTTATTTTCTGTTAATACCATAATTACACCTCTTCTACCTGAATTTCATCAGCTAATTTCTGATAATTGGCTAAATTGACATAGCCAGTCAATTTTTCTTGTGCATTTAACATTCCTAAAACATTAGCTTTTTTAAGAAGTTCTACATCATCCAAATTCCCAACAATTGCGGAGGCAATGCCAGCAACAGTAGAATCACCTGAGCCAACTGGATTTTTAACTTCAATTTTTGGAATACTGACCTTATAATAGTTATTCCAATGTTTAGCAAAAGCACCTTTTGATCCCAGAGATACAATCACCCACTCAATACCTTCGAAAAGTTCGTTTTGTAAACTAAATTTCAATTGATAGATATCATCTGTAATTTCTGAACCAAGTAGTTGGGATAGCTCCTCTGTATTTGGTTTAATTGCTTTTGGTTTTCTATTCGATTTTAGGACTTGTTTCAGAGAATCACCCGAACAATCAAGCACAACAGGAATATTCTTTTCTTCACAAATTGATAACATCTGAACATAGTAATTTGACGGTAATCCTGAAGGAAGACTTCCTGAAATAGTAACTAGAGTAAAATCAGATATGATATTTCTAAAGTATTCTAAAAATCCATTGGATTCCTTCTCGCTAATTTCAGGTCCTTGCTCTAGAATTTCAGTCTGATTTCCATCATGTAATATAGCAATACAGTTTCTTGTCTCTCCCTTGATATGATAAAAAGAGTGTTTAATAGAGAAATTGTCTAGTTCACTTTCAATAAATTCTCCTAGTTTTCCTCCAAGCAGCCCGCTTGCTACTACTTTATCATCCAACTGATGGAGAACTCTCGTGACATTTAAGCCTTTACCACCTGCTGTCTTAATAGGGTTTGCAATACGATTAACGGTGTCAACTTCAAACTTTTCCAATGGATAGGAAATATCAATCGATGGATTCAGTGTTATTGTCAAAATCATAATACCTACCTACTTAGTCGTGATATTCTCCACGATCCCATTTTTCCAAAAATTCATCAAAGAACTCTGGTTTAGCCTGTTCAGCATTTTGCGTTTCAATTTGGCTAATTTTGTCAATCAACTTTTTATTTTCAGGTGTTTCTTTATACTCAGCAGCAATGAAAGCATCAATGATATCACACATCAAAAGCTCTCCAGTAACTTTTCCACCAAAACCAATGACATTGGCATTCAGCTCTTCCTTGGCATATACAGCAGAAGACATGTCTCGAACAAGAGCCGAGCGAACACCTGGAACCTTATTGACGGCATTGTTGATACCGACACCAGTTCCACAGATACACACTCCCAAATCTGCTTGTCCACTCACAACGGCTTCACCAACTTTTTTCCCATAAATCGGATAATGAGTTCTGACATGGTCATAAGTTCCGCAGTCAATGACTTCATGTCCTTGATTTTTTAGATAGTCAACAACAGCCATTTTCTCATCGGTAACGATATGGTCACAACCAACAGCAATTTTCATAAATGTTTATTTCCCTTCTTCTATTTTAACCCATTTTATTGAGCATATCGACACGAATTTGGTGTCTACCGCCATCATATGAACCAAAGACAAACCCTTTTACGATATTTTTAGCTAACGTTGTACCAACAATTTCTGATCCAATAGTAATCATGCGAGAATTATTGTGCCCTCTCGTCATGTAGGCGGAACGTTCATCCGATACCTCTGCGGCTACCATACCTTTTACCTTCGTAGCAACCATAAAGCTACCTGCTCCATAAGCATCAATAGCAATACCCAAATTCTCGTCGTTTTTTTGAACCTCTTTTGCAACAGCAAGAGTCGTATCTACAAAATCTCTTACCTCTCCTTGACTAACATCAATAACCTCTAATTGATTTTCCTTAAGATAATCAACGATAATATCTTTTAATTTTAGTCCAGCTTGATCTGCACCAATGACAATTGCCATAATGTACTCCTTATAGTTAATATATAGAAAAAGCGTTTACAACCTTTTTACAACTATGATTATATACCCAAAGAAACATTTTGTCAACACTTTTTGTTCAAAAAATGTCTAGAAAATGTTATTTTCTTATTTTCTTATATGTAAAAACAAAAAAACCAACATCTTCAAGGATTTTTGTTGGTTTTTTGTTATATCAAGAAATGACTTCTGTGAAATCTCTAATTTTTTGTAGTTGTTCTGGTCTAAAACTATCTGTAATTACTGCAGTCAATTCTCCTAATTGACAAAATGTTGTAAAATCTTCTTTTCCTATTTTAGTTGTATCAATTAGTAAATATTTTTCCAAAGAATTTCTTAAAGCCATTTGTTGTGTAAAAGCTTCTGCAAAGGAAGAAGTCATGACCTCTCCTTCTTTAACACCATTTCCACTAAAAAACATTTTGCTGAATTTCATCTTCTCTAATATAGTGTTCGTAATTTCACCAACAAATGATTCAGTTACTTGCCTCATCTCCCCACCTAAAAGATACACCTTAAAGGTTTCGGTCTTTTTTTCATATAAATGCTTGAAAACGGGATAACAATTTGTCACAACTGATAATACAGTATTCTGGATTTCCGTTGCTAAAAGTTCTACAGTTGTACCCGGCCCCAGAAATATGGTATCACCATCCTCAATCAAAGCCGCTGCTTTCTTTGCTATTTCAGATTTCTCTGCAATATTTTTATCGTGTTTTTCCTGATGAGAACTCTCTTTCACTGCAAAGGCATTATTACTACGAGCACCACCGTGTATTTTGGTGAGTAAGCCTCTCTCCTCTAACTCAGATAAATCACGTCGAGCTGTCATATCTGTAATGTTAAATATTTCAACAAGTTCAGATATTCTGACAGTTCCTTTTTCTTGTACAAGTCGTGTTATTTCTTCATGTCTTCTATATTTTTTCATTTTCAACTTCCTCAAATTTGTTACTTTCATTATATCACTTTTCCAACATTATTTGTTTGTTTTATTGTCAAAAAACATTAAATCCATCATTTTTTTGTTGATTTGGAAATAAATTCTCTTTCCCAGCAATTTGACTGACAAACCTCTCCAAACGTCTAACTTCATGTTCATAATCATCTATCGTTTTGCTAAGCTCCTCCTGAGATTGTCTCACCTCTTGCTCCACTTGTTCAAGTGTAATGGCTACGGTAAGATTTATCTACACCCGTGATGTACTTAATTTCAAAAAACTATAAAAGCCCCTAGAAAATCAATCCTAGAGACTTTGTTTTCAGTCTGAAACCAGCAGATGCTGGCTCAAACATCTTAATAATATTCCCCTTGGCGATAGTTCCAAGAGTTGAAGTGATCAGAGAGATGCATCATGATTTTATCGATATCAAGCCCTTTACGGATAACCACTGGACAGTTGTTGATTGAACGGCTACCTTCGCCTTGTTCTGGGATGAGTTTGCCGTCTGCGTCCACCATAGAGACCATGACACCTTGCTCATAACGCGTTTCGATGGTCTTGTCGGGTTGGATAGAAGCCACATAATCATCAGCTTCGATGACCAAGTCAACCATAGACTCGATACGCTCACCGATACCTTCAACCTTACCACGGTTTCCTTTACCAGATGGGTTAGCAGATGAAGCATAGACCATGCGGCCTTCTTTTTCCCACATTTCTTTGGCAATTTGCTCACCAGCAACACCAAACTTGATAACGAAACATGAGGTACCGCGCACATCGGTCATCAGTTCTTCACGGCCGTCACCGTAGGCTTGAAGTTTAGCGTAGGCTTCTGGTTTCCATGGCAAGATACAGCCAAGGAGAATGTCTTCATCCCAATGTTTTTGGTAGAAGGCGTCAATTTCTGGTGTCAACTGAGCCAATTCGCGGAGCTCTTCCATGCTACCACAGAGGACAACACCTGGCTTGTTGCGGTTACGTTCCTTGGCTTCAAACTTACGCTCTAAGCCTTTTTTATCAGCAGTCATAATGATGTAACCAACCTTAGTCGGTGTTACAATCACTCCACCTTCGCCACGAATAATGTCAAAACCTTCTTGGCAAAGATTGCCGTCCCAATGAATATGTTTGGTCATAAAAATTAGTCTTCCATTTCTATTGTTAATACTTTATTAGTCTATCATATTTTTTCTGAAAATTCAAGCTATTTCAAAAATATGACTTATTGGTTATCCTTCTGCCAGTAAGCAGGTCTCTTCGCCTCATATTGCGAAATAAGATCTTCATACTGGAGGGTAATGCCGATGTCGTCCAAGCCCTTGAGGAGCTTGTTTTTCCAGTCCTTTTCAATCTCAAAGGTAAACTCACCAACTGGGGAAATAATCCGTTGCTCATAAAGGTCAACTGTTACCTCGTCTGTCGGAGATAGTTTGGAAAGTTTTTCGCGGACCTCACGGGGCTGCACGATAGGCAAGACACCGTTGTTAAGGTCGTTGTTGTAGTGGATGTCCCCGAAAGAGCCTGCGATGATGACCTTAAAGCCATAATCTGCCAGGGCCCAGGCGGCGTGTTCCCGAGAGGAACCTGCACCGAAGTTATCCCCCGTCACCAGAATGGTCGCCTTGCGGTACTCTGGTCGATTGAAGACAAAGTCTGGGTCTTCATTGTAGTTGTCGTCCAGATAGCGCCACTCGTACATGAGGTACTTACCAAAGCCCTTCTTATCAATCAGCTTGAGAAACTGCTTGGGCAAAATCTGGTCGGTATCGATATTGTCATTCATCAGGGGAACAGTCGTCCCCGTGTAGATGGTAAATTTTTCCATGCTTTCTCCTTATTGGGCTTCAGGCAACTCGCGCACGTCCACAAAGCGACCAGCAATGGCTGCAGCTGCGGCCATTGCTGGGCTACAGAGGTGGGTCCGTGAGCCGACACCCTGGCGGTCTTCAAAGTTTCGGTTGCTGGTCGAAGCACAATGGACACCAGTTGGCACCTTGTCCGCATTCATTCCCAGACACATGGAGCATCCTGGATCCCGCCATTCAAAGCCAGCTTCAAGGAAAATCTTATCGAGCCCCAAAGCTTCTGCCGCTGTCTTAACCGGACGCGATCCTGGTACGACGATAGCTGTCACATGGGGAGCAACCTTTTTGCCCTCCACAAACTTGGCAGCAACCTGGAGGTCACTGAGGCGGGCATTGGTACAAGAGCCTAAGAAAATGTAGCCGATTTCGATGTCAGCTGGGCTTTGGCCTGGCTCCATGTCCATGTAGGCATAGGCCCGCTCGTCATTGAGGTCACGGATTTCTGGGAAGGTTTCGTCAAAAGAAACCGCCATGGCTGGGTTGGTCCCCCAGGTGACCATTGGTGCCAAGTCTGATACATCCATCTCGATAATCTTGTCGTAGTGGGCATCTGGGTCTGATACCAAGGTTTTCCAGTCTGCCACCGCTGCCTCAAAATCGGTTGGTGCAAACTCCTTATCTCTCAAATAATCAAAGGTTGTCTGATCAGGATTCATAATCCCCATCTTAGAGCCAAACTCGATGGACATGTTGCAAATGGTCATGCGTTCTTCCATGGTCAGGACATCAACTGCCTCGCCGACGTACTCCACCACGTGGCCGACACCTGCTGCCACACCGTGCTTGGCGATCAGAGCCATCACATAATCCTTGGAATAAACGCCCTTTTGCGGTTTGCCTGTGAAGCGCACCAGGAGTTTTTTAGGTTTAACTTGCCAGAGGGTCTGGGTGGCAAAGACATGCTCGACCTCGGTCGTTCCAATCCCAAAAGCAATGGCACCAAAGGCGCCGTGGGTCGCCGTGTGGCTATCCCCACAGACGATGAACTTCCCTGGCTGGGTCCGTCCTGTCTCAGGGCCAACCATGTGGACGATTCCCTGATTGGCTGAGCCGTGCGGAGCATGGGGCACATCAAATTCCTTGACATTGCGGGCCAGGGCATCCATCTGAGCCTTGGAAATCACGTCGCGAATGTCATAAATGTTGACCGTCGGTACATTGTGGTCAAAGGTCCCGAAGGTCTGGTTGGGACGACGAAGTCTGCGTCCAGCCTCTCGAAGACCATCGAAAGCTTGGGGGCTCGTTACTTCATGGATGTAGTGTTGATCCACGTACATGAGCTGGGGCTCGCCTTCTTCCCCCATAATCAGGTGGCGTTCCCATAATTTATCAAAAATTGATTGTCCGCTCATTTTATTCTCCAATTTATTTCTTTGTTTAATGGCTGAGCTTCCAGATAAGATAGGCAAAGGCTAAGGTAATGCCGATACCAAGATACCAGCTGAGGACAAAATACCACTTTCTGGTCTTGTGATGAAAGACATAGCCACCCATCAGGGCACCGAAGCCACCGCAAGCCAAGGCCATCAGTAGCAAGGTCTTTTCTGAAATTCGCCATTGGTCTTGAATAGCCCGCCTCTTGTCCACACCATAGGTGACAAAAACGATGGCATTCCAAACCAAACTGTAAATCACATAATCTCTCATGCGAGATTTGCAATAATCGCTGTTGTCATCTCGGCAGTCGTCGCAGTTCCACCCAGATCTTTGGTCAAAACTCCCTGAGACAAGGTCTGATCAACAGCAGACTCAATCATCTCCGCTCCGCTATTTTCCCCAAAAGACTCTCGTAGCATCATGGCTACAGACAAAATCATGGAAATCGGGTTAGCAATGCCTTGGCCTGCAATATCCGGAGCCGATCCATGAATTGGCTCGTAGAGGCTCGGTCCGCTCGCTGCATGAGAAGCCGACGGCATGACTCCAAGCGTACCTGGTAAGACAGAAGACTCGTCAGAAAGAATGTCTCCAAAGAGATTCTCTGTCACCACCACATCAAAGCGGGCAGGATTGGTAATCATGAGCATGGCTGCGCTGTCGACCAGCTGGTGCTCCAAGGTCACATCCGGATAATCTGCAGCAACACGGTCTGCCACCTGACGCCAGAGTTTTGAGGTTGCCAAAACGTTCTGCTTGTCGATGCTGGTTACCAGCTTATTCCGGCCTTGAGCCAGTTCAAAAGCCTTACGGATGATGCGATCTATTTCCTCAGCTGTGTAGTCGTTGACATCACGGGCCTTGGTCTCCTCAAGGGTATGTTCCCCAAAGTAAATCCCACCAGTCAGCTCACGCACCATGACAAAGTCCACACCCTCAATCCGTTCTGGCTTAAGGGGTGACAAGTGCTTGAGGGCATCAAAAATCTTAACCGGACGGATATTGGCAAAGAGTCCCAATTCCTTGCGCAAGGCAAGCAGGCCTTGTTCTGGACGAACGGCTGCCGTATCATATTGAGGGCTTCCAATGGCCGCTAGCAAAATTGCATCAGCAGATTTGGTCGCAGCTAAGGTTTCCTCAGGCAGGGGATGACCAGCGGCATCAATCCCAGCCCCACCAAATGGCTGAGCAGTTAATTCGTAAGAGAAGTTAATTTTTTCAGCAACTGCAGCCAAAACGTCTAGGCCTGCAGCCATGATTTCTGGGCCGATACCATCACCAGCCAGGGTTACAATCTTATATGTCATGAATTGTTGAAGGGGATAGACCCCAATCCTTTCTGTTAGGCCTTAGGTGTTTCCTTTTCAGAGAGACGGTAGTTTGCGACACCATCATTTTCCTTTTGGACCATGGTGTTGGCATTGATATAGGCAATGGCTGCCGCTTTAAGCACGTCAAAGTCAATACCTGTCGCATTAAAAATAGTATCTGTATCGACATTCTCAACCGTTACATTAACAGCTGCTTGGGCATCAATACCATCCGTCACTGCATCCATATTAAAGGTGTCCAGGCGAACTGTCTGGTTGAAGAATTTATCAATAGCATTGTAAATGGCTTCAACAGAACCTTGGCCATTGGCAATCAAATCAACTTCTTCACCATCACGATTTTCCATAGTAACTGTAGCCGTGATCGTTTCATCAGGGTTCGAGTTGAGTTTGAGATCCTTGAAGTGGAAGCCTTCAACGTTCTCAACCGCAGTACCTGCAACAAGGGCCTGAATATCAGCATCTGTGATCTCGTGTTTCTTGTCAGCCAAGGCCTTGAATTTAGCAAAGAGAGCATTGATTTCTGACTCTTCAAAATCAAGTTCCAATTCACACAGTTTTTCTACAAAGGCGTGACGACCAGAAAGTTTTCCAAGAGGAAGAGAATTCGACTTGACACCGACCAATTCTGGTGTAATGATTTCGTAGGTCAATGGATTCTTCAGGACGCCATCCTGATGAATGCCTGACTCGTGTGAGAAGGCATTGCCACCAACGACTGCCTTATTGCGAGGAATGGCAAGGCCAGAGAAACGAGAGACCATCTCAGATGTGTTAATGGTTTCCTTAAGATTGATTGGACTCTCTACCTGATAGTAGTCTTCACGAATATTGAGAGCAACTGCCACTTCTTCAAGGGCAGCATTCCCAGCCCGCTCCCCGATACCGTTAATAGTCCCTTCAACACGGCCTGCACCGTTTTTCACTGCGGAAAGGGTATTGGCAACTGCCATACCTAGGTCATTATGACAGTGTGGACTAAAGCGAACTTCGTGGTTAGCCTTAACATTTTCAATCAGGTATTTAAAGATATTTCCGTATTCTTCTGGTGTCGTAAAACCGACAGTATCTGGGATGTTGATGTAGCTAGCACCAGCATCCACAGCAGTCTGTACAACTTGCAGAAGGAAATCCAACTCAGTTCGTGTTGCATCTTCTGGTGAAAATTCAACAACCTCAAACTTGCTGCGGGCATAGCTGACATGCTCTGTAATAGCTTCAAGGATTTCTTCCTTGGTTTTATTGAGTTTAAATTCCCGGTGAATGGGACTAGAAGCGATAAAAACATGGATTTGTGGATACTTGGCATCCTTAAGCGCTTCATAGCAGGCATCGATATCTGATTTAACCGAACGGGCCAAACCAGTCACTGCAGTCTTGGTCATGGTTGTCGCAATTTGTTTAACCGCTTCAAAAGAATCTGGACTGGCTGCTGGGAAACCTGCCTCTATTGCCGAAATTCCCCACTTCTCCAACTGTTTAGCAATAGCAACTTTTTCTTTGATTGAAAAATTTACCCCTGGTGTCTGCTCTCCATCACGGAGAGTGGTGTCTAAAAATTCAACTGTACGCATATCAATCACCTTTCGATTGTTAAAATAAAAGACATCTCAAGTTTTACCAAATGAGATGTCTTATCATTCCCATTTGGTAAGCCAAATAGGACTAATGCTCGCAAACACTAGTCCGTTCGTCGCAACAACAAGGCAAATCTTGATGTAAGCATTGGCTTTTTCTCCTTTGAAATCTTATGATATTTATTCTATTAAAATTATCTGACCTTGTCAAGGCTTTTGTCTAAATTATCAAACAATTCACTCAATTACAAATTTTAAAATACAAAAAAACTGAACCCTAGGGTCCAGCTCTTTTCTAGTCAGCCAAGATACTAGCAATCTTGGTGTTAATTAAGTCAATGGCAACGACATTGCTCACCCCTTCTGGAATAACAATATCCGCATAACGCTTGGTCGGCTCGATGAATTGGTGGTACATGGGCTTAACAACCGTTGTGTATTGTTCAATGATGCTATCCAAACTACGGCCACGCTCTTCCATATCACGTTTGATACGACGAATAATACGGATATCATCATCGGTATCGACAAAGAGTTTGATATCCATCAAGTCGCGAAGACGCTTGTCTTCAAGAACCAAAATTCCCTCGACAATAAAAACATCTTGGGGCTCTTGACGGTAAGATTTTGCGCTCCTCGTATGGGCCGTATAGTCATAAACAGGGATATCAACAGGTCGACCCGCAATCAACTCATTCATGTGTTCAATCATCAAGTCGGTATCAAAAGCCAGTGGGTGGTCATAGTTGGTCCGTACCCGCTCTTCAAAACTCAAATGGCTCTGGTCACGATAATATGAATCATGCTCAATCATGGCAATCTTGGCATCGGGGAAATTGGCTAAAATAGCCTTAGACACACTGGTCTTCCCTCCACCAGAACCACCTGTTACACCGATAATAATAGGTTTGTTACGCATCTCAACCTCTACCTCTCAAATCTTTCCTATCTATAATACCATAAATCATGGTATAATCAAAAGAGTAATTATCCCAATCTTATTCCTTTCTGCTGATTCATAGCAGAGCCATAAAAGACATGAACGAGGACCCTATGACCATTGAATTTCCACAAGTCTGGCAAGAAAAACTTGACCTGCTAAATTTTGCCCAGCTGACCCCAGTTCAAGAAGCAATCTTTGCCCCAATTACAGAAGGACAAAACTTGCTGGCTGTCAGTCCAACAGGAACCGGCAAGACCCTGGCCTATCTTTTTCCAACTCTACTTAAACTTAAGCCAAAAAAGAGCCAGCAGTTGCTCATTCTAGCGCCAAACTCAGAACTGGCGGGACAAATTTTCGAAGTGACCAAGGACTGGGCTGAGCCATTAGGGTTAACTGCTCAGCTATTTCTCTCAGGCAGCAGCCAGAAACGCCAAATCGAACGCCTCAAAAAAGGGCCTGAAATCCTTATCGGCACCGCTGGTCGCATCTTTGAACTCATCAAACTCAAGAAAATCAAGATGATGAATGTAGACACCATTGTCCTTGATGAATTTGACGAGCTACTCAGCGACTCGCAATTTCACTTTGTCGATAAGCTTTGTCACTACGTGCCCAAGACCCACCAGATGGTTTACATCTCCGCCACTCAAAAGGTCAATCCTGACACCCTAGTTGAAGGGACGATGACCATTGACCTTTCTGATCAAAAACTGGACACCATTACCCATGCCTACATCCAAGTCGACAAGCGTAATCGTTTGGACTTACTCCGTAAATTTGCCAACATTCCAGAGCAACGGGCTCTTGTTTTCTTCAACAGCCTATCAGACTTAGGAGCGACTGAGGAACGCCTCCAATTTTTAGGAACAAACGCTGTTTCTCTGGCTAGCGATGTTAACGTAAAGTTCCGTAAGGTTATCCTTGAAAAATTCAAGAACCACGATATTTCGCTTCTATTGGGAACTGACTTAGTAGCTCGAGGGATTGATATTGACAGCCTTGAGACAGTTATCAACTTTGAAGTCCCCCGAGATCGAGAAGCTTATACTCATAGAGCTGGACGGACTGGACGCATGGGCAAACAAGGCTTGGTAATCACTCTCGTTTCTCATCCAGAAGACCTGAAAAAACTGAAAAAATTTGCTCAGGTAACCGAACTCGTCCTCAAAAACCAAGAACTGTTTCAAAAATAACAGAAGAACTCTTTCACGAAACTCAAACAAGAGACTCGTGGAAGTTTTTTTAGTGACCCTAAAATTGTTCAAATGGAACACTCAAATCTGCTTGTAAAAGGATTCTCTGTTTATTATACAAGATACTTATCCTCCAAGACTTGGAATTTACCAGTTGCTCATCTACCTAATAAGAATAGACCTTAAAAAGACCTCAGAATTTTTCTGAAGTCTCCTTATTTTTGATTAATAGCCATACAATTCACTTACTGTAACAAATTCATAACCTTCACTTTGAAGGTATAGAATCACAGATTCAACCGCATTGGCAGTCTCCTGATGAATATCGTGCATAAGAATTACACCATTAGGCCGAGCATAAGTTTTTACATTTGCTAAGATTTGAGCCGGATTATGATTTTCCCAGTCGCGTGTATCAACTGTCCATAGAACCTCAGGAAGCCCGCTAGCCGCAGCAACTGTTGCGTTCGTAGCACCATAAGGTGGCCGAATTGTTTTTGGTGCTTGACCACTGGCAGCTTGAATAGCCTGATTAGTCATGTTCACCTCATCTTGAATATCAGCTTGGGTCAATTGCGTTAAAATTGGATGACTCCAAGTATGGTTTCCTATTTCATGCCCATCACTCACTTCTCGCTTGATAATAGCTTCATTACCGGTCACTTTCGAGCCAATGACAAAAAAGGTAGCCTTCACATTATATTTTGCAAGTACATCTAAAATTTGAGTTGTCGTTGTTGGGTTAGGACCATCATCAAAGGTTAGTGCGATTCTTTTAGGACCTTCTGCAAGTCGTTCTTTGACCAGATAATCTTGATAAGCTATTAAATCATCACCTTTAAGATAGGTTTCATTAATAATTGGAAAGAGCTCAGAGATAGCAAACTGAACTTGACTTACTGCTCCAATATTAGAGGGGAGAATAATGGTAAGATTAGCGTTCTCGTAAGTGTACTTGAGTTGATTGATATCCATCTGACTCAGACGTTGAATTTGATATTCTGCATCTTCCGGATAAAAATCTTGGACTGAAAGCTCTTTCTGAGTCCTTGTTAAAAGAAGTTCCTTAAATTGTTCCTGATCTACAAATAAATCTGACAAGTTGAAAATTTGTCCATCTACTTTTAAATCATAAGATTGAAAAACTTCACTTGCTGTTTGGACAAACTCTTTATCATTATCTTCATAGGTTCTAGCTTCTAATTCATAGTGTTTAACCCCTTCAAAGCTAGTATCTGAGACCGTACTGTCTACATAAACGGCATGTGTTACAGATGCAACATTTAAAGATTTTCCATACTTCTCTTCAACATAAGTATTCATGCGTTCTTCAATTAAGGGAATTGGCTTCGACTGAGTACCAATGGGATAAGCTAAGGAAACATAAGTATGATCAATAGTACCTGAGCGTCGTTCATTTGACCCTTTACTATTAGAAAGAGATTTTTCTGATGCAGATACCTTGTCTAAACGCTCTTGTCTAGCATCATTAACTAACTTTTCTTGCCAGAGATTCCAGCCCCAATATCCTGCCTCGAACAATAGCAACAGGTTTACTCCGAGAAGAATCTTCCAAATATGTTTTTTCACAAAAAATCTCCTTTTTCTATACTTTTAGATAATAATACTTTTGAGGAAGTTCGTCAAGTTTATCTAGGAATTCTCTATTCAAAAATCCAATAAAACAGGCTTATTAATTCGATAAAAGGGTATGGTTTGAAAAAGTAAAATTTCCATAACAAAACCCTCAAACTAGAAAGTCCGAGGGTTCATTCATTCAGATTAGTTAACGTATTCTTTAGAAAGTTCAAGAACTTCTTCAGCTGTTGAACATTCTGTCAGAGCACGGTGTGCGTATTCTTCCATCTTGGCAGAGTCAAGAGTTTTCATAAGGCTACGTGTACGGAGTACAGAGGTTGCTGACATAGAGAACTCATCGAGACCCATACCGACAAGGAGTGGTACAGCTTGTTGGTCACCAGCCATTTCACCACACATACCAGCCCATTTGCCTTCAGCGTGTGCTGCTTTGATAACGTTATTAATCAAACGAAGGATAGATGGGTTATATGGTTGGTAGAGATAAGAAACTTGCTCGTTCATACGGTCTGCCGCCATGGTGTATTGGATTAAGTCATTTGTACCGATTGAGAAGAAGTCGACTTCCTTCGCAAATTGGTCAGCAAGCATCGCTGCAGCAGGGATTTCAATCATGATACCTACTTGGATATCATCTGAAACAGCTACACCTTCTGCCAATAAGTTTGCCTTTTCTTCGTCGAAAACTTTCTTCGCTGCACGGAATTCTTTCAACAAAGCAACCATTGGGAACATGATACGTAATTGACCATGTACCGATGCACGGAGAAGCGCACGAATTTGCGTACGGAACATAGCATCCCCTGTCTCAGAGATAGAGATACGAAGAGCACGGAAACCAAGGAATGGGTTCATTTCGTGTGGAAGATCAAAGTAAGGGAGTTCCTTATCTCCACCAATATCCATTGTACGAACCACGACTGGTTTACCGTTCATGCCTTCAAGAACTGCCTTATAAGCTTCGTATTGCTCATCTTCTGTTGGGAAATCTTGAGAATCCATGTAGAGGAACTCCGTACGGTAAAGACCAACTGCTTCAGCACCGTTGTTGTTGACACCTTCAACGTCTTTTGGTGTACCAATATTTGCTGCTAACTCAAAATGTTTGCCATCAGCAGTTACAGTTTGAGCATTTTTGAGAAGTGCCCATTCCGCTTTTTGTGCAGCATAAGCCACACCTGCTTCAACAAAGGTATCAATTTGTTCTTGTGTTGGGTTGATAACCACTTCACCAGTAATACCATTTACCGCAAGGAGATCACCATCTTTTACAAGTTCAGTAATATTGTTTGTACCAAGAACAGCTGCAATTTCAAGGGTGCGGGCCATGATAGCTGAGTGACTTGTACGTCCACCGATGTTAGTTACAAAGGCTTTAACAAAGTTTTTGTCCAACTGAGCTGTGTCAGATGGTGTCAAGTCATGCGCAATGACAATGGACTCTTCGCTGATAGCTGCTGGGTTTGGTAATTTAACACCAAGTAAGTGAGCCAATACACGCTTAGCCACGTCGCGGATATCCGCAGCACGTTCTTGCATGTACGGGTTGTCTTCCATACCTTCGAAAATCATGATAAACATATCTGTCACTTCAGTCAGACCTGTTTCAGCATTGGTTTTCTTAGCACGGATAGTTTCTTTGATTTGACCAATCATTTCTGGGTCAGAAAGAACCATCAAGTGAGCATCAAAAACTGCCGCTGCTTCTTCACCAAGGCTATCTACTGCTTTTTCCCGAATGAGAGAAAGCTCGTTCTGTGAAGCTTCTAGAGCTGCATCCAAACGAGCTTCTTCTGCATTTGTATCTTCAACTGTAATCGTGTCGAATGACAAATCGGGTTGGACCAGTAGATATGCTTTAGCAACAGCAACACCATCAGATGCAGCGATTCCTTTAAGCATCTCTGTCATAGTCTTATGCCAATCCTTCTTTAGTCATAGTATCTTCGATAGCTGCGATTGCTTCGTCAGCATCTGCACCTTCAGCTGAGATTGTCACATCAGCACCTTGGCCTACACCAAGACTCATAACACCCATGATTGACTTAAGGTTAACTGCTTTACCTTTGTAGTCAAGAGTGATGTCTGAAGCGAATTTACTTGCAGTTTGAACAAGCAAAGTAGCTGGACGTGCGTGAATACCTGTTTCAGCAACGATGTGGAAATCTTTTGAAGCCATATTATGGTTCTCCTTTTAATAATGTTTTTCAGGTGTTATGATGATAACCCTTACAATACTGAATTATATCACAAGCTCTTTTGTTTTTCAAGATTAAAAATAAGATTATCCCAAAAACTTGAAATTATGGTTTGAAATTTTCATGATTTTACAATTGTTTTTCGTTCAATATAGTTTTAGAAAAACTAACCTGCTAGACGCATTTTTTTAAGCAAGCATTCTGTAAAGTCACTCGTAGAAAGTCCAACCTTCTCAGGTATGAGACTGGCAAAATCAGCTGTCACTTGACCTGCTGAAATGGTCTCCTCAATCGCCTCAGTAATCAACTCTGAGACTTCCTTCCAACCAATATAGTCAAAAAGCATACATCCCGACAAAAGAACCGAGCATGGATTAGCTAGATTTTTATCAGCAATATCAGGAGCTGTTCCATGAGTAGCTTCAAAGACAGCATGGCCAGTCTGGTAATTGATATTGGCGCCAGGCGCAATTCCAATCCCTCCGACTTGAGCTGCCAAGGCATCGCTGGCATAATCACCGTTCAAGTTGGTAAGAGCCACTACCTCAAACTGTTCTGGTTTAAGAAGGATTTGCTGGAGAAAATTATCTGCAATGATATCGTTGATTTCAAGTTTTCCATCAGCCATAGCATCCGCATATTCTTCTTGAGCCAATTCATAGCCCCATTTTTTAAAGCCACCTTCGGTAAACTTTTGGATGTTGCCTTTATGAACCATGGTCACTTTTGTCAGGCCTTTCTCTAGAGCATAATCAATAGCAGAGCGGATAAGTCGCTTACTCCCCTCACTGGAAATTGGTTTGATCCCGATAGCGCTGGACTGAGGAAAACGGACCTTGGTCACTCCCATCTGTTCCGTCAAAAAATCCAAGACCTGCTGAACCTCAGCACTGCCGGCCTCCCATTCAATACCGGCATAGATATCTTCTGTATTCTCACGGAAGATGGTCATATTCGTCTTTTCAGGTTCCTTGAGAGGGCTTGGAACTCCCTTGAAATAGCGAACAGGACGGACACAGGCATAAAGGTCCAAGGTCTGACGCAGAGCAACATTGAGGGAGCGAATCCCACCACCAACTGGAGTTTCAAGTGGTCCCTTAATGGTTACGAGGCTGTCCTTGATTGTTTCAACAGTCTCGTCTGGAAGCCAAGCCCCAGTCTCCTCAAAGGCCTTTTTCCCAGCCAATACTTCCTGCCAGGCAACCTGACGTTCCCCGCCGTAGACAAGATTTATCGCCTGGTCGAAAACCTTCTGGGCATTTTTCCAGATATCTCGGCCAATTCCATCACCTTCTATATAAGGGATAATTGGGTTGTTTGACACCAGTAATTGTCCATTGACACATGTAATCCGTTCTGCCATCCTATCTCCTTCCAATTTCCAAATAGGTTAAGTTCTGAGGTCCCTTATAATCAGACCGTGGACGAATAAGTTTATTCTTGTTTTGTTGCTCACGGATATGGGCTAGCCAACCGGACACCCGACTCATAGCAAATATCAAGGTAAAGATATCGCTATCGATTCCCAGCATGTGATAAACAGTCGCTGAGTAAAAATCGACATTGGGAATCAAGCCCTTTGTCTCTTTCATAAAGACTTCAACTTCGCGAGACAAGCGATAAAGGTCCTCATCAGGGGTATCTCGAGTGAGTTGTTTGGCCATTTCTCGGAGGTACTTTTCACGAGGATCCTGGGTTTGGTAGACGCGGTGGCCAAAACCCATGATTTTTTCTTGAGAATCTAATTTTTCCTTCAAATAAGAGGTCGCATCTCCCTGCTGACGAATATCCATGAGCATATCATAGACCCGCTCATTAGCTCCGCCATGGAGAGGTCCTTTAAGCGTCCCAATTGCAGTTGTAATGCAGGAATAGATATCCGTTAAGGTTGAGGCGCAGACCCGAGCAGCAAAGGTTGAGGCATTGAGCTCATGATCCGCATGAAGAATCAAGGCTCGATTAAAGGCACGAACCTCCAGTTCAGTCGGTTCCTTGGCTGTCAACATATAAAGGAAGTTAGCCGCAAAGCCCAAGTCCCGACGTGGTTCAATCGGCACCTGTCCTGTTCTTAAACGTGCAAAAGCTGCAATGATCGTCGGAATCTTAGCCATAATCTGCAAGGACTGCTCATAGCGACTTTCAATCGTGTCGCCTTCTGCATCCAAATTGTAAACCCCAAGAAGACTAACTGTTGAGCGTAAAACACTCATGGGATGTAGGTGCTTACGGGATTGAATGAGAATACATTGCTCCACTGCATCGCTAATTGCATAACGACTTCTCAGATCAGCTTCAAAATGCTTGAGTTCCATCTGCGTTGGCAAATGTCCATGCCAAAGCAGGTAGATAACCTCCTCAAAATTGGCATTATGCTCCATAAACTCTGAGATATCATAGCCTGCATAGGCCAGTTGGTCCTCGACAATCGAACTAATTCGTGTTTCGCAGGCAATCATATCTTTTAAACCATTGGTTCCAGACATCTTAGGCTCCTTTCAACTTCTTGCGGACCACCATAGGCAGGATGCCGCCATTTTTATAGTAGCGAATATCTGCATCCGCATCAAAACGCACTAGAGCATGGAAGGTTTTTTCACCCGTTTCATCGACTGCATGTACGGTCACAATATCATTAACACCAGGAGTTTTTGAAAGATCAACTGAGAAGGTCTCGTAACCTGTCAAGCCCAACCTATCCGCTGTATCTCCCTCTAAAAATTGTAGAGGCAGAATCCCCATCATCACCAAATTAGAGCGGTGAATCCGTTCAAAACTTTCTGCCAAGACTACCTTGACACCTAGGAGATTAGCTCCCTTGGCTGCCCAGTCACGACTGGAGCCCATGCCGTAATCCTTACCTGCAATGACAATCGTTCCAACATTTTGCTTTTGATAATCCATGGCAGCATCATAGATGGTCGTCAGCTGACCATCAAGTTTTGTAAAGCCACCGACTTGGCCATCCGCCAACTCATTTTTAATACGGATATTAGCAAAGGTTCCACGCATCATCACTTCGTGATTACCACGACGACTACCATAAGAGTTGAAGTCCATGTAATCAACACCATTATCTTCCAGGTATTTAGCAGCTGGACTCTTGCGGGCAATATTCCCAGCTGGAGAAATATGGTCTGTCGTCACCGTGTCACCAAATTTGGCCAGGACCTTGAGATCGCTGAGCGGACCAACTGTAACACCTTGAGCTAAACTGTCAAAGTAGGGCGGATTTTGGATGTAAGTTGAACGTGCATTCCAGTTATAAATCTTACTCTCCTCTGTTGGAATTTGATTCCATTTATCACTGTCTGTGAAAACATGCTCATATTCTTTTTCAAAGAGTTCTCGTGTCACATAAGTATTGACATAATCGGCCACCTCTTCTGGGGAAGGCATAATATCATCAAGATAAACAGGTTGACCTGCCTTGTCGTAACCCAGAGGCTCTGTCGTCAAATCAATGTTCGTATTGCCTGCCAGTGCATAAGCCACAACCAGGGGAGGACTTGCCAGGAAATTGGCCTTAACCAAGGGATTAATCCGGCCTTCAAAGTTGCGGTTCCCAGATAAAACAGCTGAAACGAGAAGGTCTGAGTCACTGATAGCTTTAGCTACCTCCATGGTTAAATTTCCAGAGTTTCCGATACAAGTCGTACAGCCATAGCCAACCAAATTAAAGCCGAGTTTATCCAGATAAGGTTGCAAGCCTGCATTTCTGAGATAGCCCGTTACAACCTTGGAGCCAGGAGCCAGCGAAGTCTTCACCGTCGGCGCAACACTTAGCCCTCGCTCGACAGCATTTTTAGCTAAGAGCCCTGCAGACATAAGAACATAAGGATTAGAGGTATTGGTACAAGAGGTGATGGCTGCAATGGCAACGTGACCAGTCTTGATTTCCACATCCTTATCTTTATAATGGACCATGGCAGTGCGATTGATTTCTTGTTCTGATAAGCCAAAGCCTCGCACACCCGCTTCACGGACTAGGCTGGCTTGAAATTCTTCCTTTGCCTCCGACAAATCAATCAAATCCTGTGGACGTTTAGGACCGGAGATAGACGGACGGATGCTTGCCAAATCAATTTCGACAACCTTAGTATAGGTAGGAGTTACTTCATTGTCATAGAATAAATGATTGGCCTTAGCATAGGCTTCTGTAAGAGCAATGTGCTCGGGAGAGCGGTTGGTCAAGGCCATATAATTGAGCGTTTCTTGGTCGATAGGGAAATAACCGCAAGTCGCCCCATACTCTGGTGCCATATTAGCAATAGTCGCCCGATCTGCCAACGACAAGGACCCAAGGCCTTCTCCAAAATACTCCACAAATTTTCCAACCACATTTTCCTGGCGGAGAACTTGAGTCACTTTCAGAGCTAAGTCTGTCGCGGTCGAGATTTTAGGGAGTTTACCCGTAAACTTCACCCCAATAACATCAGGCACTGGAAAGTAGGAAGCTTCACCAAGCATTGCAGCCTCTGCCTCGATACCACCAACACCCCAGCCAAGCACACCAATGCCATTAATCATGGTCGTATGGCTATCGGTTCCAAACATGGAATCTGGATAAAGCAGGCCATCTTTTTCAATGATAACATCACTCAGAAATTCAATGTTGACCTGGTGAATGATCCCTGTCGCAGGAGGAACTGCTCGATAATTATCGAAGGATTGCTCTGCCCATTTCAAGAATTCATAGCGTTCATTGTTCCGTTGAAACTCCAAGTCAATATTATCTTCAAGAGCGGTAGTCGTTCCGAAGAAATCCACCTGAACCGAGTGGTCAATAACCAAATCAACTGGAATTTCAGGGTTAATGAGGTCTGGACTACCACCATTGGCGACGATTGCATCCCGCATAGAGGCCAAATCCACTACTACTGGTACTCCCGTAAAGTCCTGCAAAATAACACGACTGGGCTTAAAAGGAACCTCGCCCTTTTCAGGAGAAAGGTAATGTATAAGATTTCTGACATGATTATCTGTGATATCAACCCCATCCATCTTACGAGCCAAACTCTCTAGTAAGATACGGATACTGTAAGGAATAGTTTTTAATTCTCCTCCATAGCTACCCACGACCTTAGCAATGTCAAAGTAAGAGAAAACCTTACTTTTACCTGATAACGATAACTTTGATAAAAATTCACTTCCCATGGTAGACCTCCAAACACACTTTTGCCTATTATACGCTTTCAATAATAGTCCGTCAACTATTTATGTCAGATATCCTTACATAATATGGAAATATTTTTCTTTTCTGAATCTTTAAATATTTAGACTTCGACTTGAGTAAATAAAAATTTCAAATGAATATTTTGAATAGGAAGCTAAGTGAAACAACACTGAAAACTTGATTTAGCAAGCATTTTTTAATTTGTATAAAATGTAAATATCCACCATATATTGTGTTCATCTAGTTTTTCAAAAACTATATCTAGTATTTTTTTGAATTTTAGGGTATACTAGATGGGTATCTCTCTGAAACGAAGTTTCAGGGTTCATTTTATGATGATTTAGGAGAAAATAAGATGGCATCTATTACCATTTTTTCAAAAAATAATTGCATGCAGTGCAAGATGACCAAGAAATTCTTGGACCAGCACGGTGCTGACTACGTTGAAGTAAATATCGACGAACAACCAGAAAAAGTAGACTACGTTAAAAGCCTTGGCTTTGCTGCTGCACCCGTTATTCAATCTGGTGATGTGGTCTTTTCAGGTTTCCAGCCAGCGAAACTAAAAGAACTCCTTTAATGAAGTTAGTTTATACTTCTATAACTGGCCAGTCCCATCGCTTCGTCAAAAAATTAGATTGGCTTGATAAGGCCATTCGATTAGGACCACAAGGTGACGAGCCAAACCTAACAGAGGACTTTCTCCTCTTGGTTCCAACCTATGAGTCAGGCTTGGAGTATGTCGATGATTTTTTAGAAGACCATCTCAACTACTGCAAGGGCATCTTGGGTTCAGGCAATCGCAACTTTGGTCCTGATTTTTGCCATACGGCTAAGCGACTCTCCAAGACCTATGGTCTTCCGCTCCTTCATACCTTTGAATATAGCGGAGCACCACACGATATTGATTATGTAAAAGGAATTTTAGCTCATGAGTCTTAAAGAACTTGGCGATGTATCCTACTTCCGCCTCAACAACGAAATCAACCGTCCTGTCCATGGACAAATCCCACTGCATAAGGACAAGGAAGCCCTCAAGGCCTTCTTCAAGGAAAATGTTAAACCAAACTTGCGTCAATTTGACAGCATCACAGATAAAATTAACTATTTAATTGAAGAAGACTACATCGAAGAAGCCTTCATCCGCAAGTACCAGCCTGAGTTTATCGAAAAACTTTCTGCTAAGCTGCATGCCGTAGACTTCCGCTTCAAGTCCTTCATGGCAGCCTACAAATTTCATCAACAGTATGCGCTCAAATCCAATGACGGTACAGAATACCTAGAAGATATCGAAGACCGTGTCATGTTCAACGCCCTCTATTTTGCGGATGGCAATGAGCAATTGGCTGAAGATCTAGCTGAGGAGATGATCAATCAGCGTTATCAACCAGCTACCCCTTCCTTCCTCAACGCAGGACGTAGCCGTCGCGGAGAATTCGTCTCTTGTTTTCTCATTTCAGTAACCGATGACATGAATGCGATTGGACGCTCCATCAACTCTGCTCTGCAATTGTCCCGTATCGGTGGAGGGGTTGGGATTTCTCTATCTAACCTCCGTGAAGCTGGCGCTCCTATCAAGGGATTTGACGGGGCTGCCTCTGGGGTTGTCCCTGTTATGAAACTCTTTGAAGATTCCTTCTCCTACTCCAACCAACTTGGACAACGCCAAGGTGCTGGAGCAGTTTATCTGGATATCTTCCACCCGGATATCTTGGCTTTCCTTTCAACGAAGAAGGAAAACGCAGATGAGAAGGTCCGTGTTAAAACACTATCCTTGGGAATCACGGTTCCAGATAAGTTCTACGAATTGGCCCGTAAAAATGAGGACATGTACCTCTTTAGTCCCTACTCAATCGAGCGTGAATATGGCGTGCCATACAGCTACTTCGACATAACGGCTCGCTACGATGAACTCGTTGCCAATCCAAACATCCGCAAGACCAAGGTCAAAGCGCGTGACTTGGAAACAGAAATTTCTAAACTCCAACAAGAGTCGGGCTACCCTTACATCATCAACGTGGATACTGCCAACCGTTCCAACCCTATCGATGGTAAGATTATCATGTCTAACCTCTGTTCTGAGGTCCTCCAGATTCAAAAACCAAGTATCATCAACGACGGTCAAGAATACTTGACCATGGGAACTGATATCTCATGTAACCTTGGATCAACAAATATTGTTAACTTGATGAAATCGCCAGATTTCGGTAAATCTATCAAGGCCATGACACGCGCTTTAACTTTTGTTACGGATACCTCAAACATTACAGCTGTGCCCTCTATTAAAAATGGTAACGACCAAGGTCATACCATTGGTTTGGGAGCTATGGGGCTCCATTCCTACTTGGCGCAACACCATATCCAATATGGTAGCCCTGAATCAATTGAGTTTACAGACATCTACTTCATGCTCATGAACTACTGGACCCTAGTTGAGTCTAACAACATCGCTCGTGAGCGTGGGGTTACCTTCCACAACTTTGAAAACTCTAAGTATGCGGATGGCACTTACTTTGACAAATATGTCACTGGAAAATATGTTCCAAAATCCGACCGTGTCAAAGAACTCTTTGATGGTCACTTCATCCCTCAAGCCAAGGATTGGGAAGCCCTCCGTGATGCAGTCATGGCAGACGGCCTCTACCACCAAAACCGCCTGGCTGTAGCACCTAACGGTTCTATCTCTTACATCAACGACGTGTCAGCTTCTATCCACCCGATTACCCAACGGATTGAAGAACGTCAAGAAAAGAAAATCGGTAAAATCTACTACCCTGCAGCTGGTTTGTCAACGGACACTATTCCTTACTACACTTCTGCCTACGATATGGACATGCGTAAGGTTATTGATGTCTATGCTGCTGCGACTGAGCACGTGGACCAAGGTTTGTCTATGACTCTCTTCCTCCGTAGTGAAATGCCAGCAGGCCTCTACGAATGGAAAACAGAGAGCAAACAAACGACACGTGACCTCTCAATCCTACGTAACTACGCCTTTAACAAGGGTGTTAAGTCCATCTACTACGTTCGTACCTTTACGGATGATGGAGATGAAGTCGGTGCTAACCAGTGTGAAAGCTGTGTGATCTAAGACCTTCATTAGTATTAACGTATGCCAACTCCAGCATACGTTTTTCTCAAAGCCTCTTTCAGGCTCTGCTATTTTTGCTAGAATAGAACCAGCAAGATAAAAAGGAAATTTTATGACTACATACTACAACGCCATTAACTGGAACGAAATCGAAGATGCAGTTGATAAGTCAACCTGGGAAAAGTTAACCGAGCAATTCTGGTTGGACACCCGTATCCCCCTTTCAAATGACTTGGATGACTGGCGCAAACTGACTGCTGAAGAAAAGGACTTGGTTGGTAAAGTCTTTGGAGGTCTAACCCTCCTTGATACCATGCAGTCTGAGTCTGGTATCGAAGCCCTTCGTAAGGATATCCGAACACCACATGAGGAAGCCGTCCTCAACAATATCCAATTCATGGAATCTGTCCACGCTAAGTCTTATTCTTCTATCTTTTCGACCCTCAACACCAAGTCTGAAATCGAAGAAATTTTCGAGTGGACCAATACTAACGAATACCTCCAAAGAAAAGCACAGATTATCAACGATATCTACCTCAACGGCTCTGCCCTTGAGAAAAAAGTTGCATCAACTTATCTGGAAACCTTCCTCTTCTACTCTGGTTTCTTCACACCACTCTACTACCTTGGTAACAATAAGTTGGCCAATGTGGCTGAAATCATTAAACTTATTATCCGTGATGAATCCGTCCATGGTACTTACATTGGTTACAAGTTCCAACTTGGTTTCAATGAATTATCTGACGAAGAGCAAGACACCTTCCGCGACTGGATGTACGACCTTCTCTACCAACTCTATGAAAACGAAGAGAACTACACACGTTCCCTCTATGATGGCATCGGTTGGACTGAGGAAGTCATGACCTTCCTTCGCTACAATGCTAACAAGGCCCTCATGAATTTGGGACAAGATCCACTTTTTCCGGATACTGCCAACGATGTTAACCCTATCGTCATGAACGGGATTTCTACAGGAACTTCCAACCATGACTTTTTCTCTCAAGTTGGTAATGGTTACCTACTAGGAACCGTTGAAGCCATGCAGGATGATGACTACACCATTGGTTTATAAGAACCTTAACAAAAAGGCTCTTTGTCAACTGTAGTGGGTTGCCCTATTTAACACCGAGAGAGGACAGGACTTGTCTTCTCTCGTTTTATGTTTATGGCAATGAAAATACGAGTTTTGAAGTTTTCAAAGTTTCTGAAACCAAAGGCATTTCGCTTAATGACCTTGATGATATTGTTTGTCGCTTCGAGTTTAGCGTTGGAGTAAGGCAGTGCCAAGGCATTGACAATCTTATCCTTGTCTTTCAAGAATGTCTTGAACACCGTCTGAAAGATAGGATTTACGCTATCAAGTGTTTCTTGGATAAGCTCAAAAAACTGGTCAGCTTGCTTTTCTTGGAAATGGAAAAGTAGGAGCTGATAAATCTCGTAGTGCTCTTTCAGTTCTTGGGAATAGCTGAGCAGCTTAGTGACAACCTCCTGGTTAGTCAAGTGCATGCGAAAAGTTGGGCGATAGAAGCGTTTATCGCTAAGTTTTCGACTGTCTTGTTGTATCAAGACCAGTAGCGCTTGAGGGCCCTGTATTCGTGAGATTTTCGGTCAAACTGGTTCATTACTTGGACACGCAGTCGGTTCATGGCCCGGCTCATGTGCTGAACGATGTGGAAACGATCAAGGACTATTTTAGCAGATGGAAATAGTTTCTTAGCGATGTCGTAGTATGGGCTGAACATGTCCATGGTGATGATTTTAACACGATTTCTGACGCTTCTCGGATAGCGCAGAAAGAGGTTGCGGATGGTTGCTTGTGTCCGTCCATCCAGAATAGCGACGACCTTGAGTGAGTCAAAATCCTGCGCGATGAAGCTCATTTTGCCTTTCTTGAAGGAGTATTCGTCCCAGGACATATTCTCAGGTAGCCAGTTCAAGTCTGTCTTGAACTGGAACTCCTTTAACTTTCGGATGACGGTTGAGGTTGACACCGCTAGATTCTCTGCAATGGTT
>NZ_JBHRZV010000032.1:32681-87381 GCF_042649745.1 Streptococcus caprae
TCATTTTTCCGCAATTAGGACAGCGGAAACGGCGCTTCCTTAAACGAATCAGGGTTTTATAGCCAGCACAGTCCAGGTAGGGTATTTTGGATGGTTTCTGGAAGTCGTACTTGGTCATCTGTTCTTGGCAATGTTGGCATTTTGGGGCAGGGTAGTCCAGCTTAGCGATGACTTCCTTGTGACTTCCAGCATCGATATAGTCTGAAATCGAGATATTAGGGTCTTTTATTCCGAGTAGGTTTGTGATAAAATTGAACTGTTCCATATGAGTCTTTCTAATGAGTTGTTTTATCGCTTTTCATTATAGGTCATATGGGACTTTTTCTATACTCAAAAAGGCTCCATAATCTCTGCAGGGGAGTTACCCACTACAGAAATTATAGAGCCAACAAAAAAAGTTGAACAGACTTAGCAGTCTGTTCAACTTTTTTTATTCTACTTCTTCTTCTGAAGCTGTTGTTGCTTCAGTTGTTTGTGTTGTTTCATCAGCTGTAGATGAGCTAGCTGAAGTTTTATTACTCAAAGCTTCAGCCCAGATATAACCTTTTTGGCCATCATATGAAACCTCTGCCCATTTGTTTGATCCTTCAAAAGCATCACCAGTAGTAAAACCAGTTACTTCAACTTCTTCTCCTTCAGCAAAAACGAAGAGAATCTCACCATCTAAACTAGCTTCACTACGCATATTCACACCTTCAACACTTACAGTATAAGTACCTGTTGATTGGCTAGAAGCTGAACTTTGTGTTGTAGTTGATACAACTTTACTCGTTGTAGTTGTTGTTGTAGACTCTTTGCTGCTTTCCTTAGATGAACAAGCTGTCAAGGTCACACAAGTAACAAGAGCCAATGAAATCATAATTTTCTTCATAAGCGTTTCTCCTTTTTCCTTATCATAACAAGATTTTAGGATAATTTCAAGACAAAGCAGATATTTTTTATATCAACTCAGATTATTATAGTTGTTTATATTAACTCACTTCGACTTTACTCACTAAAAACTAAAACAAAAGAGACTGGCAAAAATCCAATCTCTGTATGTTATTTAGAATCAATTGTCGAATGACGGTAACCATAAAAACTATAAATTAAGGTGCCAATAATTAAAGCTCCTATAAACACAATCCAGGTTATGGTTTTGTATTGTGTCATAAACATTAGACAAATAAGAATTGCTAAAATAGGTAAAAAAGGAACAAAAGGCACTTTAAACTGACCATTTTTAGGATTACCACGCTGCTTCCTAAGCATTAATATTCCAATAGACATTAAAATTAAGTAACCCAATGTCGTAATATTAACAAATTCCGCAAGACTCGACAGTGGAATAATCCCTGAAAAGAACATAGCCAGTACACCTACAACAATAGTTGCATTTTTGGGAACTCCTGTTTTGGGATTAACATGGCTAAGAAATTGGGGCATTAAACCATCCCGACTGATACTATAAACAGTTCTAGCTAGGGCAAAAGTCATTGAGATACAAACCGTAATTAAAGTTAGAATGGCAACAACCGAAACATAGCCTGCAGCCCAGTTCAAGCCTATAGACCTTAAAGCAAAAGCAACCGCATCAGACACATTAAGTTTAGTATAATGAATCACTCCCGTTAAGACAAAGGTCACTAAAATATAAATTCCCGTGACAATCAATAAGGATATGGCGATACCTTTTGGAATATTTTTTTGTGGTTCTGTAACTTCGTCAACTGTCATTGAAATTGATTCAAATCCTAGAAAAGCAAAGAACATCAGTGAAGCACCCGCCAAAATACCTGATTGGCCTCCAACTGGACTTCCTAAACCAAAAGGAGCAAAATCACTCCAATTCTGTGGTTTAAGAAAAAATAAACCAAGAATAACAAAGAGAGCTAGGGCTGAAAATTTCAAGACCACCAAGGTACTATTAAACCGCAGAGCTTTCCGAGAATCTAATAAAACTAAAGCAGTTACCAAAACCATTACTAAGACTGGTAAGATATCAACGATTTGTCCCTTGGAAAGATCAAATGGACCATTAATAACATTTGGCAAAACGAAACCGTAGGTTTCAAGTAAGCCTTTTAAATATCCTCCCCAACCAGATGCAACACTGCTAATTGCCGTCACAAATTCTAGTATAGTTAACCAACCCGCAATCCAAGCCGGAAACTCTCCCAATGTTGCGTAAATATAGCTATAAGCTCCGCCGTTGGCTGGAATTCGAGAAGCAAACTCAGCATAAAATAAAGCAAAAATGCCGACAGCAAGAGCTGAAATTAAAATCGAAATCATCAAGGCTGGTCCAGCATATTGTGCTGCTCCGATACCTGTCACCGTGAAAATACCAGTCCCAACCATGGAACCGAGACCTAAGAAAACAAGATCAGAAACCTTTAAATGTCGTTTTAATTTTGCTTGATGAATACTAGTATTCTTTAATCTAAAGATAGACACGAATTTCTCCCCATATCATATAAAAATTTTAGTAAAAAAATATCATCTTAACAATTATCTCTATCAGATTTCGGTACTTCAACTCTATTATGTAGAGATTTTAAACGAAAGTTAACCTAAGAAAGAATGGAAACTTTATGATGAGACAATATTGATGAATAATTGAGACGTTTAAAACAAGCCAACTTTACTATAATATCACATTTCAAAGTATTTTTGTCAAAATATGAATAAAAATTCAATAAGAAGAGAAAATTACTGACGAAATAAAACCAAAAACAACCAGAACAAATCTGGTTGTTCGTCAAAATTACAGTTCTTCCGCTACAGCTGCCAAGAGGGCTGGAATCCCAGCAGTATCGCTACCACCTGCCATGGCCATGTCTGGTTTACCACCACCACGACCTGCGATGATTGGGGCAAGGGCCTTGACGATGTTACCTGCATGGGCTTTGTCAGACTTGCTGGCAACAAGGAGGTTGACCTTGTCTCCAATAGCTGCCACAAGAACGAGGACGTCTGAGTAGTCTGCCTGTTTCCAGTTATCCGCAAAGGTCCGCAGGGCACCTGCGTCTGCCACGTCTACTTGACTTGCAATATAGCGAAGACCATTTGCTTCCTTAACATCCTTGAAGACATCACCAGCTGCAGCTGCAGCTGCTTTTTCTTTGAGGCTGGCATTTTCTTTTTGGAGGTCACGGAGCTGATCGTTCAAAGCAGCGACCTTGTTTGGCACTTCCTTAAGCTGAGGCGCTTTGAGGGTTGCTGCGATAGCTTTCAGAGCTTCTTCTTCTTCACGGTAGGCCAGGAAGGCTTCACGTCCGGTTACCGCTAAGATACGACGGGTTCCAGAACCGATCCCTTCTTCCTTGACAATCTTGAAAACACCAATTTCAGCTGTGTTGGCCACGTGGGTACCACCACACAGTTCAACCGAGTAGTCACCGACTGTCACGACGCGAACCACTTTTCCATATTTTTCGCCAAAGAGGGCCATTGCTCCCATTTCCTTGGCTGTATCGACATCGGTTTCAACGGTCTCAACTGGAATAGCTTCCCAGATTTTCTCGTTGACTTGCTCTTCGATGCGACGAAGTTCCTCAGCTGTTACCGCTTCGAAGTGGGTAAAGTCAAAGCGCAAGAAACCAGCTTCATTGAGAGAACCAGCCTGGGTCGCATGCTCACCGATAATGTTGTGCAGAGCAGCATGGAGCAAATGGGTCGCTGTGTGGTTTTTCTCTACAGACAGACGTCGTCTCTTGTCAATGGCAAGGGTATAGGTTTCACCCAGTGCCAGGCTCGCCAAAACGTCTACCGTATGGAGCGGTTGGCCGTTTGGTGCTTTTTGAACGTCTGTCACACAGGCAACGGTATCTCCTTTACTATTTTTCACGACACCGTGGTCAGCGACCTGACCACCCATTTCAGCGTAGAATGGCGTTTGGTCAAAGACAAGGAGTGCCTGTCCTTCTGACACCATTTCAGAACGTTCATTGTCCACGATGATAACAGAGAGTTTGGCATCCAAGGTGTCTGAGCCGTAGTCAAAGCGTGATTCTTCTGTGATACCTGCCAGGGTTTCATTTTGCATGCCCATAGAGCCACCCTTGACTACTGCGGCACGCGCCCGGTCCTGTTGTTCTTTCATGGCTGCCTTAAAGCCGTCATGATCAATCTTGAATCCTGCATCCTCAGCCATTTCCTCGGTCAATTCAACTGGGAAACCATAGGTATCATAGAGTTTAAAGATAGACTGACCGTCCAAGGTATCCTTGCCTTCTGACTTGAGGTTGGCCAACAATTGGTCCAAGTGAACGGAACCTGAGTCGATGGTGCGGGCAAAAGTTTCTTCTTCTCGCTTGACAATCTTCTCGATAAAGTCCCGTTTTTCAAGGACTTCTGGATAGTAGCTTTCCATGATTTGGCCAACAGTTGGAACCAACTTGTACAAGAATGGCTCATTGATACCCAGACGACGGCCGTGCATGACCGCACGACGGAGAAGGCGACGAAGGACATAGCCACGACCTTCATTTCCAGGAAGGGCACCGTCTCCGATAGCAAAGCTGAGCGCGCGGATGTGGTCAGCGATGACCTTGAAACTCATGTTATCGCCATCTTGGTCATAAGGCTTGCCAGATAATTTTTCAACTTCACGGATAATCGGCATGAAGAGGTCAGTTTCAAAGTTGGTCTTAGCCCCTTGCATGACAGCAGCCAGACGCTCCAAACCTGCACCCGTATCAATGTTTTTGTTTGGCAACTCCTTGTACTCACTGCGTGGCACCGCAGGGTCTGCGTTAAATTGCGACAGGACGATGTTCCAAATCTCGATATAACGGTCGTTTTCGATGTCTTCTGCCAAGAGACGGATACCGATATTCTCAGGGTCAAAGTCTTCTCCACGGTCGAAGAAAATCTCAGTGTCCGGTCCTGAAGGTCCCGCTCCGATTTCCCAGAAGTTGTCTTCAATTGGAATCAAGTGACTTGGCTCCACACCCAAAGCAATCCAACGGTTGTAAGAATCCGTATCTGCTGGATAATAGGTCATGTAGAGCTTGTCTTTTGGAAAATCGAACCACTCTGGGCTGGTCAAGAGTTCAAAGCCCCACTCGATGGCTTCATCGCGGAAATAATCTCCGATAGAGAAGTTCCCCAGCATCTCAAACATGGTATGGTGACGGGCTGTTTTTCCGACGTTTTCGATGTCATTGGTCCGGATTGACTTTTGGGCATTGGTAATCCGTGGGTTTTCAGGGATGACAGAGCCGTCAAAGTATTTTTTCAGGGTAGCAACACCGGAGTTGATCCAGAGAAGAGTCGGGTCATTAACTGGAACCAGGTTAGCAGATGGTTCAACAGAGTGTCCCTTTGATTGCCAGAAATCCAGCCACATTTGACGAATTTGTGCAGATGATAATTGTTTCATATTTTTCTCCTAAATTAATTGATTAAATTTATGATTGACGGCTTTCTAGCATCTCGACATAGTCGATAGCGACAGCAAGAGAAATGACCAAGTCCGCATAGCTTTCTTGATAAATCGTTAATTGATAGGTTGAGGTCAAGTGAAAAAATTCCTTGGTAATTTCTGCAACTGTTTGACCAAATTGGTCTAATAAGGAAAAATTCCAATCCCAGATATCTCCCACCACAGTTAAACCCAAGTTTTCAAATTCATACCTGTCCTTTAAAAAGGTTAACTTCTTTTTAAGTGAGAAGCTCTGTCCATGGACCATCTTGACCTCGAAACGAGGTAGCCAAGTCAGAATTTCCTTAGTAATCACGCTGACAGTTTGACCCTGGCCATCATAGACAGTAAATGTCTTGGGAATCGATAAGAAGGAGCCTTCAACCTGGTAGTCTACCTGACCCTCTTCATTTTTGATATCAAACCGCTCACCACCTAGACGAAGGCGTTGTTTAAGTTGATAGATTTTCACCATAATCCACCTCACTCTACCTAAAAAAATGACACTTCCACTGTACAGAGGGCGACTAAATCGCGGTACCACCTCTATTCAATGAACGCGTCATTCTTCATTATTATTCTCACTATTCACACAAGTAGCAAGATTATCAGGTCCGTTTGGCTCGCAGCAACCGCCATTTTTCTGGGACTTTCCTTAACAATCCATTCTTGATAGGTTTATTATACTGTCTTTTTAGATTAGCGTCAACTTATTCAGCGCTAGTTGTTTCAGCAACTGTTGTTGCATCGGTAGCTGCAGTAGTTGAATCCGCTGTTGTAGTTGTTGTTTCTGCAGTTGTCGTTGTCGCATCTGCACCAAGTCCGTATGAAGCAAGAACATCTGCAAAGGCATCATCCTTAATCTTCACATTAGCGGCTTTCAAGATATCACCCAAAACAGTATTGATGTAACTTGAATCATTTTTCTTCTCATTCAAGTAAATTGTCTTAAGTTGTTTTTTGTAGGTCTTCCAATCTGAATCTTTCTCAGTCTTATTGGTTACTTTAACAATGTAGTATGTTGTCGTATAACTAGATGAAGACGTTACTGAAATCACATCTGAAATTGCATCTTTATCAAGTTTGAAAGCTGGATTCATGACATCTGTCGGTAAATCTGTTGAAGAGGAATCAAAAGTATACTCAACTGTATCTGAAGATGATTTTTCCTCTGCGATTTTCTTGAAATCAGCACCCTCAGCCTTAACCTCTGCAAGAACAGAGTTAGCTGTCTCTTGATCAGAAACTTCGATAACTTGTGCAGTCACTTCTGGTGTGTATGACTCATAAAGTTCTTTATAGACATCATCAGTCAGTTCTTTTTCAGCAGCTACTGTAACAGCATGCTCCAAAAGCAAGCTACGACGAACTTCTTTCTTATATGACTCCTCAGTCAAGCCAGCTTGTGAAAGAGCTGTTTCAAAGTAGTCACCGTATTGTTTAGCAGTCTCATCGTACTTAGCAGTAACTTCTTTATCCGTTACGTCCTTACCATATTTTGCTTCCAAAACTTTTGAAAGAATCAAGCTAAGCATAGACTGTTGAGAAGTTGATGATGATTTAACTTCATCATAAAAATCATTGATAGTGATTGAATCACCTTTCATCGTGACAATACTACTGTTTGATGAAGTTGAACAAGCTGCCAAGGTTGCTACTGAAAGGAGGGTTACAAGCCCTGCTGCAAAACGTTTTTTCATGAATAAAACTCCTTATCATGCTATCGAGTAACATGCTGTTTATTTTTTTAATTGCATTAATAATGTCTGGATTTGACATTAACTTTATCATTATACCACAAAAGCTTAAAACTTGCTTAATCTGGCAGTACAATATTTTCCGCATTTTTGTGAATCATCAGCAATCCATCACCGAGTGGGACTAGACTTGCCGTCAAGTCTGGATGATTTAAGACTGCATTGAACAAACGTTGAAGCCCCCGATAAATGGTTCGGTTGCTCCGCCTTACCTCCGTAATAGGGACCGCAATATCGCCTCCCTGAAAAATATCATCCATAATGATGACACCACCGACCGATACCCGCTTTAAAACCTCAGGTAAGAAAACGATGTACTTGGACTTGGCAGAGTCCATAAAGACAAAGTCAAAGATCTCTTCCAAGGTTGACAAGGTATCTATCGCATCCCCTTCAACCAAGGTAATCTGCTGACGTGTATCATACTTGGCAAAGTTTTCCTTGGCAAAGCCAATCATCTCAGGATTCCGGTCCAAAGTCACTATCTTTGCATCAGGAGCATGCTCAGCCATGAGGAGAGCTGAAAATCCAATTGCCGTTCCAATTTCTAAGATAGACTTGGGTTGCATAGTCTCCATAAGAAGGCGGAAATAGGCCACCGTCTCATGAGGAATGATGGGAATATTCTCCTGGCGGGCAAAGTCTTCCAATTCCTTAAGACCACCCGAAACCTGCTTTTGCTCCCGGCGCATAAAAGCCACTACTTCTTCTTTAACAACAGGCCGACGCATGTTGTGATTTGCATTTTTACTATATGATTCAACCATGGAGCCTATTTTATCATATTTCTTGGAAAAATGGCAGAGCTGTGATTGCAGAAAGACTGTCAATATGAATATTCTCAGGTCCATCTGGTAGCACTAGGTTGATGCTCTGAACACCTGAATTGACTGCAAAGTCTCTATCAAGAGGGCGATCTCCAATATAATAAACCTGTTGCCTGTCCAAACCATATTTTTCAACCAAGTAATCCATGGCATCAGGAGCAGGCTTTCGGGCAAAGCCATCTGCTGCGGTCACTACCTCGGTGAAATATTGAGCTATTCCCAAACGTTCTAACACTGCCCCAGTTGTTGCCCCCTTATGAGTGTAGATAAAATGCTTAATCCCTTGGGCCCTTGTTTCTTCCAAGACCCGCTTGGCATCTGGCATCAAGACAATTTGATCATCTCGTGCTTCCTGCTCTGCCATGAAACGGGCCTTTAGCGATTTAGCGTCTAAGCCATACTCGGTCGCCTTAGAATCTAGCAACTGACCAATAGACGTCTGCAAAATAATCCGGCTGACAGATTCAGCATCAAAATCCCATCCATAATCAGCATAAATCAGTTCCAAGACTTCCATAATCGCTGCATAGGACTCCACCAAGGTCCCATCAAAATCCCAAACAAAGATTGGTTTAGCCATCTTATTCTTCTCCTATCTCTACCCAGTAACGGGCTAGCTGATTTCCATCTTCAACTTCAATAATATCCTGTAAAACTCCACCTACGCTCTCAATCGTCCTTCGACTAGGCACATTTTCTTCTAAGGCCGTGATAAAAATCCGAGTAATGCCTCGCTCACGGTAGCGGTCAAAGGCAAAGTCCAGCATTTCTTTCATGACGCCACGACGACGGAACTTAGGCGACGTCACATAGCCAATATGGCCACCAACCGTCGCTAAGTCCCCCTTATCCAACTCCCAACGACAAGAAACCTTACCTACCATCTCACCATCAAGAAAGGCAAAATAAGTCGTCACCGTCGACCAATTTGGATCAGCCATTTCAGTTTCCTGACGCTTCAATTTTTGGCAATGCCTCTCAAAGTCCTTGACAAGACTTGTTTCGATTAAGTGATTGCCAGCTTCTTTTTCTGCCAATAGCAGAGCTTCCATCGCTCGAAAGGTGGCTTCATCACTTCTCTCCAGAGTTCTAATTTCCATGTTTTCTCCTTATCAAAAAATCCCTTTCGGGACTTTTTGTATCATACACGAATAGACTAGTCTAAAGCTGCTTACAAATGCGCTCCTTTAGCGACCAATTCTTCAAGTTCAATCAAGCGTTTTTCAAAGACGTCAAAGGCTGCATCGAGATAGTCTGTTGAGGTCATGTCAACTCCTGCTTTAGCAATGACATTAAGTGGATAGTCTGAGCTACCAGCCTTGAGGTAGTCTAGATACTTGTCCTTGTCCTCTTGCGTTCCATTGACGATACGTTCAGCCAAGAAATTCGCCGCCGCAAAACCAGTTGAATATTGGAAAACATAGTAATTATAGTAGAAATGCGGAATCCGTGCCCATTCATACTGGATGAATTCATTGTCATCTTTAGACAGGCCGTAATATTTCTCATTGAGATCTGCATAGAGGTCATTGAGAAACTCGCTGGTCAAGACTTGACCTTCCTGGTCTGCCTTGTGGATGGCATCTTCAAACTCAGCAAACTGGGTTTGACGGAAGATGGTTCCACGGAAGCCGTCCAAGTAGTTGTTGAGAATGGCAAAGCGGACCTTGTCATCTTCTACTTCCTGAAGTAAGGTCTCTGTCAAGATATTTTCATTGGTTGTTGAGGCAATCTCCGCCAAGAAAATTGGATAATCTCCATACGGATAAGGTTGGCTAGAACGGGTATAGCTCGAATGCATGGAATGACCAGTCTCATGAACCAAGGTGTAGAGATTGTCCAGCGTATCCTGCCAGTTCAAGAGCATGAAGGCATTGGTGTCATAAGCACCACCTGAGTAGGCTCCAGAGCGTTTACCCTTGCTAACATGAACATCAATCCAACGCTGGGTAAAGGCTTCATGAACACGCGCCGCATAATCCTCACCGAAAATCGCCAAGACCTGCTCAGCTTTTTCCAAAGCCTCATCATAGGTAAAGGCCAAGTCTGTCTCAGACAAAGGTGTGTACATATCGTACATTTTGAGGTCATCCAAGCCAAGAATCTCCTTGCGGAGCTTAACATAACGGTGCAAGAGTGGCAAATGCTTGTGAACGCTAGCTACCAAGGTATCGTAAACTACTTCTGGTACAAAGTTAGCGGATAGAGCAGCCTCACGAGCAGAGCTATACTTGCGAGCCTTGGCCTTAAAATTATGAACTTTGACGTTAGTCTGTAGGGTCTTAGCATAGGTATGCTGGAACTGCTCATAAGTGCTGTACATGGCTTCATAGGCTTCGCGACGAACCTCGCGGTCCTTGTTTTCCATGAGACTGATATAATTCCCGTGCGTTAATTCAATCACATCGCCCTTGCCATCTGGAACAAATGGGAAACGGATGTCCGCATTGTCCAAGATTGAGAACGTTTCCCCCGCTGAGCCAAAGATTTCAGAAGCTCCTGCCAAAAGTTCCTCTTCTGCTTTAGAAAGGACATGGGCCTTCTGCTGCATGAGACGTTCGAAGTTATGACGATAAAGGTCTAAACCAGTAGCCTCAGCATAATAAGTTTCTAATTGCTCTTGAGTCAAGGCCATAAACTCTGGCTCATAGAAGGCAAAGACTTCTGAAAATTTGGCGTAAACTGACGTTGCCTTCGCGTCAAACTCCTGATACTTAGCAACCGTTGTGTCCTCATCATGCTTCATAGAAGCATAAACATAGAACTTCTCGATACGGCGCATCAGGTCCATCTGCGCATCAGTGATATCCTTAAGCGACTGGGCTGAGTCCAGGAGATGACCTTGGTAGACACGCGCATCATCCAAGGCGAGATTCAAGGCTTCATATTCAGCCTCCCAAACCTCATCTGTTGGAAAGATGGTCGTCAGATCCCAAGTGTACTTTTCCTCTAAATGACTACGATTTTCTGACATAAATAATCCTCTTTTCACATATACTTGCTCCTATTTTATCATATTAAGCGCTTTTTTCCTATGAAAAATAGCAGAGCAGTCATTTTACAAACTCAGTTCACAGTAACTCCAATAAAACAGCAAATTTTCCTAAAAATAGGCCTCAAGACCGATGTTTCTCTGCCCAAACCAGTCTATAATGAACTCATCCTTAAAAATTTCCTTTCAAAAGCAAGATGAGCCAGCAATTCCACTGGCTCTTTTGTTATACCTGATTGACTTGCTTGAGGAGAAAGGCTGGTGGGTAGAGGGTCTGGTAAACGCCTGGTTTATCCTGCCTATAAAACTGATCAAAGGCCCGATAATAGTCAGCCAAATCTTCTTTAACCTGGGCAAAGCCCTGGTCTGATCTAGGCCAATTAAGCTGAGGAGAGAAATTCCTGACCGTCCAGGTCAAGAGATTATCTCCTTGTTCATAGACTTTTGCCTGCCAGCTCAGCCATTTGGGATGGCGATAGAACAACTGCTGACGCGCATAGACTACAATTTGCTGGTCCTGCTTTACCTTAAAGGGTTGGACCCTCTGTTGCTGGTAGGGAAAACGGAGGTCACCCAAACTCAACTGGTCCAATGAAAAGGTCTTAGTCAGATAGTGAAGTCTCCCCCTAAGGTCTTCATGAATCAAGTACTGTAGCCTTACCTCTCTTTTTAGAACATCTAATTCCCAAAGGTAAAAACCAACGTTCCTTGAAAAATAGAGAAAATCCCGTTGCAACTGCGTCAATCGCTGGTCCAACCAAAGCTTTTTACCCAGCATCCAAAGGACTTGAAATCCATGGTCGTGATAAGCCTCAGTTCGCTCACGCAAGCGTTCAATCGACAGGGGGCTACATTGCACTTCTAAAGCCAACTGACCATTGACCAAGAGATCTGCAATCTGCTGTAACTCAGGCAAAACCGCTTCTATCTGAACTTCCTCTGTTTCTGATAGAGTTCGATAGAGGGCTGCTTTTAAACCTAAATGCTCAGCAGACTCATTCTCAAAATGATAGGTACAGGTCGCTAAACTCGTATGGGCAAAATGAGGCCGATAGCGACTTCCCTTCCGTAATATCAAGGCCTGCCCACAACCAGGACAAGAAAATTCCTGCTTGCTGGGTAAGGCATCACCAAGCAGGCTTATCTTTCGTCCCTTTTTATCCAGCGCTGTAAGCATAGACACTCCTCCTTTCTACTTCTTCTTAATCATTCGTAAAACAGGAAAAAACGACCCAGTTGTCTGAGTCGTGCTTTAGGAGAGCGATATTAAAGGAGGCTTGTCGCTGCTTCATCAGCAATAATGTAAACCTCTGGATGGTTTTGCAGACTAGTGCTGGTTACCTCATTAGTCACAGGACCATGGACTGTCTTGGCAATAGCATCTGCTTTGGCTTCACCGTAGGCAAAGAGAATGATAGTCTTTGCCTTCAAGATACTAGAAATCCCCATGGAGTAAGCCTGTCTAGGTACCTCATCGATACTAGCAAAGAAACGAGCATTAGCTTCAATCGTATCCTCAGCCAGATCAACAAGATGCGTCACAGAGTCAAAAGGAGTACCAGGCTCATTGAATCCGATGTGGCCATTGCGCCCAATCCCTAGAATTTGCACATCGACAGGATTTTCATCAATAATCTTCTCGTAACCCCAAAGATTGCCATTTTCATCTAAGCCTTCACCATCAGGGAAGTAGCTGGCCTTGAATGGCTTATATTGGAAGAGGTGCTGATTCATGAAATAACGATAAGACTGTGGATTGTCCGCATCAATCCCAGCATACTCATCTAGGTTGACACTCGTCATCTCAGAAAAGTCCAGGTCGCTAGCCACAATAGCCTGATAAAATTCTACTGGTGATGACCCTGTTGCGAGTCCCAAGGTCTTTGCTCCCGCTGCTACCTTCTCTGTCAAAATATCAAGAGCAATTTTAGCGCCTTCTCCTGGTGTTTTTACTGTAAAGATTTTCATGTATTTACCCCCGTTTGGTATAGACCATTTATAATTTCATTATATGGTATAGACCAATTTTTGTCAAGAGAATTCTTTCTTTTTTTCTTGAATGAAATGAGTAATTTAAAAATTATTCTCGCAAGCAAAATAAGTGAAGAAAATCAGGCTTCTGAGAGTACAATCATTGATAATTGTTATTTTGCTAGATTTGCTCACTTTAAAAATGTAAACTCTGAAAAACTTTTTTATAAACCTTGTTTTCCTTTGTCTCAAAGCTCTTCATTCGACTATATCATATGGTTAAATTTTCATTCTCAAACCTTTATAATAAATTTGCTGTATTTTTTGTAATTCCCACAAAAAAATAGTGAGCTCTTTAGTTAAACAAAAAGGGAGAGCCTGAGGCTCCCCTAATCCATTATATAGATTATATAATGAGAAGGATTTTTAATTTAGAAGTAAGGTTTATTTTTTCTTTTTGAGTCTATAAACAACATAGCCTAAAATTGCTAAGCCAATAACTACTAAACCTGTACCAGCTGCTTCTCCAGTTGAAGGTAAACGACGTTTATTGCCATTATCTTTTTTGGTTGAAGATGTTGTCGCCGATTCAGTTGGAACCTCAGAGGTCATTGATGTAGTATCTACTGTCGATGAGGTTTCACTTGGACCTACTTCTGTCGTCGTTGGAGTTGTAGACTCCGTCGTTGGAGTTGTGGACTCCGTCGTTGCTGTCGTAGACTCGGTCGTTGGAGTTGTAGACTCCGTCGTTGGAGGCGTGGACTCGGTCGTTGGAGTTGTAGACTCCGTCGTTGGTGTCGTAGACTCGGTCGTTGGAGTTGTAGACTCCGTCGTTGGAGTTGTGGACTCCGTCGTTGGAGTTGTGGACTCCGTCGTTGCTGTCGTAGACTCGGTCGTTGGTGTCGTAGACTCGGTCGTTGGAGTTGTAGACTCCGTCGTTGCTGTCGTAGACTCGGTCGTTGGAGTTGTAGACTCCGTCGTTGGAGTTGTAGACTCGGTCGTTGGAGTTGTAGACTCCGTCGTTGGTGTCGTAGACTCGGTTGTTGGAGTTGTGGACTCCGTCGTTGGTGTCGTAGACTCGGTTGTTGGAGTTGTGGACTCCGTTGTTGGTGTCGTAGACTCGGTTGTTGGAGTTGTGGACTCAGTTGTTGGTGTCGTAGACTCGGTTGTTGGAGTTGTGGACTCAGTTGTTGTTGACGTTGTTGTTGCTTCTGTCGTCGTAGACGTTGTTGAAGTCGTTGGTGCTTCTGTCGTCGTAGACGTTGTTGAAGTCGTTGGTGACGTCGTTGGTGCTTCTGTCGTCGTAGACGTTGTTGAAGTCGTTGTAGTTACCGGTGCAGTGTAGACATTTTCGAAGACCGCAGTCTCTCCATAGGCAACGGTACCCATGTAAACACCATCAGCTTCTTGAGTAACTGTTACGGTAACCGGAACTTCGTTTGTTGCATAGGTATAGCCTTCAAGACGTTCCGACTCAGACGGGATTTTTTCCTTAATAACATAGTTATAAGTTCCCGCAGCTGAATATTTAATAACATCAAAAGTAATTGAGCCATCTGCCCCATTCGTTTTTGTCTGAATCGGTGTGGTTAAATCATTGGCATCATACAAGTCAAACATAAATTGTCCCGCTTCCACAGTTGTCTTATCACCAGTAACCGTTTTAGTCGCTTTCAGGACAACGTTTTCTGACTTTTCAGAAGATGCTGAACCACGCCCAGATTTATCAGTGTAAGATGCTGTACGAGAACGTTCTGGCATGTTGTCACCTGCAACTGAAATCGTATTAGTGAATTTTGTTAAACTGCCAGCAACTGTACGGTCAATATGTGTTGTATAAGTGATGTAATAAGCGAATCCATAGTCTTTCTCATTAATGGTGTTAATACGGTTCAAGGTGTCCGTAAACGTAAATGAGGTATTGTCATCACTATAAACAACCTCTGATTTATGATTATCAATGACTTCACGAGTTCCAGCTTCGCCTTCTGTGTCAACAGGATCATTTTCCAAAATTGCTAGACGAAGGAAACGCATAGAATCTTGATTGTAGGTTTGACCAGCACTCAAGCTATCCTTGATTACCATATTACGAATAGGATCTTGAACCCCATTAATAATCGCTACCCAGTGAATTGTATCTGGGTCTGTAGAATCAGGATAAGAGTATTTAAAAGTATATTGATCAATTGGACTACCAACTGATCCACCATAAGTGAAACTTACAGGTGTACTACCAAGTGTTGTAGTAACAACATCATTAGCATTCAGTACATTATTATTGGCGATAAGATCAAACTCCAAAACCATTTTCCTGTTTTCAGGAACCTTAGCAAACTGATCTGTAAATGTTACTGTAACCGTATTTGGTGTTGTTGCTACATTTACATGGGCAGTTCCAACTACAGTACCAGCAGGGGTTTTTACTTCAAAGTCAGCAATTGCTCCGGGAAATCTAAATTGCTCCGGAATGGTCATGGTGTAGGTATCACCTGAATTAATCACCTGATCATCTGGAAAACTGATGGTGCTTAAAACAGCAAGTGTCTCATAAGCATTGACCACCGTTGAACTTGTATCAGATGATAAATTTGTACCTGTCTTACTATGAGTCACTACTGTGCTTTGAGAGTAATTGGTTACCTCAGAAGCATTAACCGGTACAAAACTATTAAAATTACCCATGACAATCGTCACTACAGATAAAAAACTAAATAGTTTAATGATATTCTTCCAATATTTCATGTTCTCTCTCTTTATTAACTAATCTCCCCTTTCTAAATTAAAACCCTAATTAGTAGTATACTCTATTTATTTCAGAAAATAAAGTATTTTTGCAACTATTTTAGCTTTTTCTAACATATTTTTAAACCTATAATTTAAAAATTTTAAAAATCCTCTTATAACAAGCTCTTAAAACGCTATTTACATAATCATTTTCCAATATATTGAATTATTTCCTAATAATTTGACTTCTAAATCCTTCTTTCGACACTATATTTTTCTAATCTTTATTTGTATATTCAAATTATTTTATGAATGAAAGTTTTTTTAAAAACTGAAAATTAAAAGGTATCAATTTTAAAAATTTATGCCAACATGGTATAATAGTCCTCGATTAATATTAGTTCCAAAGGATGACTTATTAGTCTATTTAATATCACCGTGAGGAATTAAACCAGGCAAGTCACACTTCTTTTTCACTCCAACATTGAATTGATTTTCCCAATTTTAGACCCTTGACATAGGCAGACTTAAAAATTCATGAACAACTAAATGCTGCTACGTTTTACCCAAACTTCAAGAAAGGATCGCATTAATTTGCTAATATCTTATGAATACTAACGATTTTGACTTTTATTTACCCGAAGAATTGATTGCCCAAACGCCGCTGGAGCAACGCGATGCCTCCAAGCTACTGATCATTGACCATGAAAACCAGACTATGGTGGATAGCCATTTCGACCATATCATCGATGAACTTAATCCTGGTGATGCCTTAGTCATGAACAATACCCGTGTCCTACCAGCTCGACTCTACGGAGAAAAGCCCGACACCCATGGTCGTGTCGAGTTTCTTCTCCTTAAGAATACCCAAGGTGACCAATGGGAAGTTCTGGCTAAGCCTGCCAAGCGGCTCAAGGTTGGTACTGAGGTTTCCTTCGGTGACGGCCGTTTGACGGCTACCATTATCGAAGAGCGGGAACACGGTGGTCGAATCGTGGAGTTTAGCTACGATGGAATTTTTCTTGAAGTCCTAGAAAGTCTAGGTGAGATGCCCTTGCCACCCTATATCCACGAAAAGTTGGATGACCGCGAACGCTACCAGACTGTTTATGCTAAGGAAAATGGCTCAGCTGCTGCACCTACAGCTGGCCTCCACTTCACACCTGAGCTTCTAAATGCTATCGAGGCCAAAGGTGTTAAACTGGTTTATCTGACCCTCCATGTCGGTCTAGGAACCTTCCGTCCTGTTTCCGTTGACAGCGTAGACGACCATGAAATGCATTCTGAGTTCTATACGCTAAGTGAGGAGGCAGCTCAAATTTTAAACCAAGTCAAGGCAGACGGCGGTCGGATTGTCGCTGTCGGGACAACTTCCATCCGTACTCTTGAAACCATTGGTAATAAATACGACGGCACACTCCAAGCTGATTCCGGGTGGACCAATATCTTCATCAAGCCTGGCTATACCTTCAAAGTTGTCGATGCCTTTTCGACCAACTTCCACCTGCCTAAATCAACCTTGGTCATGCTAGTATCGGCCTTTGCAGGGCGGGAATTCGTCCTTGAAGCCTACAAGCATGCCGTTGACGAACGCTACCGCTTCTTCAGCTTTGGAGATGCTATGTTCGTTAAATAAGCATTCAAAAAATCTCTCCATTTCAAGATTTTAAAATGGAGAGATTTTTTACTATGAATCGTCTTGGTACAAACATTAACTTTAGTTTCATTCCAATACAAAAATTGATTTAATCAAAAGCCACCTTCAGTTGTCGTTTCAACGATAAAGTAAATGTTTTGTTCTAACAAATATGAAAATATTTCTAGATCTTTTTTACAAATTCAGACTTAAGTTTCATAGCCCCAAAACCATCAATTTTACAGTCAATATTGTGGTCGCCTTCGACGATACGAATGTTTTTCACCCGTGTCCCTTGCTTAAGGTCCTTAGGTGCTCCCTTCACCTTGAGGTCTTTAATTAGGGTTACAGTGTCACCATCTGCCAAGCGATTGCCATTTGCGTCAATAGCAACAGGTCCAGCTACTTCTTCACTGACCTCATCTGGATTCCATTCAAAAGCACACATGGGACAGATTAACAAACTGCCATCTTGGTAGACGTATTCTGATTGGCATTGTAAACAATTCGGTAACATAAGTTTCTCTCCTTTTTCAGTTCTTCTATTCTACGATAGATTCTTGACTTTGGCAAGTCAGACAAAAAGTAGGTCAAAGCCTACTTATTATTATTATTATTATTATTATTCAACGGTTACAGATTTGGCAAGGTTACGTGGTTTATCCACATCAAGTCCACGTTGTAGTGTAGCATAGTAAGCAATCAGTTGGGTCGGGATAACCATGGCGATTGAAGATAGGAATGGATGAACAGTCCTCACACGGATATCGTCATCTTCACGTGCAATAGCTTCATCAACAATGGTCAAAACATTGGCACCACGCGCTGAAACTTCTTGAATATTTCCTCGCGTGTGTGATGCCAAAACTTCATTGTTAGAAATCAAGGCCAATACAGGTACTCCTTCTTCGATAAGGGAAATAGTACCGTGCTTCAACTCACCTGCCGCAAATCCTTCACATTGGATGTAAGAAATTTCTTTCAGCTTGAGAGATGCTTCCATAGCCACATAGTAGTCATTACCACGACCGATATAGAAGGCATTGCGAGTTGTTTCAAGTAACTGCTCAACTTTTTCTTTAATCAAGTCTTTTTCTGACAGTGTCGCTTCGATAGACTGTGCTACCAAGGACAATTCACGAACCAAATCAAACTCAGCTGCTTTGCTATTACCATTTGCATCACCGACAGCCTTGGCCAAGATTGCTAAAGTTGCAATCTGCGCTGTATAAGCCTTGGTAGAAGCAACCGCAATCTCTGGACCTGCATGAAGGAGCATCGTGTGAGTAGCCTCACGTGAGAGCGTAGAACCAGGTACGTTAGTTACAGTAAGTGTTGGGATGCCCATCTCATTGGCCTTCACGAGAACCTGACGGCTGTCAGCAGTTTCACCCGATTGACTAATCATGATAAACAAAGGATTTTTACTCAAGAGAGGCATGTTATAGCCCCATTCTGATGAAATACCAAGTTCAACTGGTGTATCTGTCAATTTTTCAAGAAAATCTTTTGACGCAAACCCTGCGTGGTAAGATGTTCCTGCAGCCAAAATATAAATACGATCTGCATTTTGAACAGCCTTAACGATAGCATCATCAACAGTGATTTGCCCTGCTTCATCAGTATATGCAGAAATCAACTTACGCATAACAGTTGGTTGCTCATCGATTTCTTTGAGCATGTAGTATGGGTAAGTTCCCTTACCGATATCAGAAAGGTCAAGCTCAGCGGTATATGTCTCGCGCTCAAGAGCATTTCCATCGTAATCAGAAACCGAAATACTGTCTTTAGTCAAGACAACCAATTCCTTGTCGTGGATTTCCATGAACTCGCTGGTTTCACGAATCATGGCCATGGCATCCGAACAAACCATATTATAGCCGTCACCGACCCCAATCAAGAGTGGAGACTTGTTTTTAGCAACATAAATGGTATCTGGATTTTCAGAATCAACCAAGGCAAAAGCGTATGAACCTTCAATGATGTGAAGGGCTTTTTTGAATGCCTCAAGAACTGATAATCCTTCCTCAACAAATTGACCAACCAAATGAACTGCGATCTCAGTATCAGTTTGGCCCCTGAAGGTATGAGCGGACAGGTACTCCTCTTTAATTTGAAGATAGTTTTCAATCACACCGTTGTGAACAAGAACAAAGCGTGCAGTCTCAGAAGTGTGAGGATGGGCATTGCTTTCAGAGGCAGGCCCATGAGTTGCCCAGCGTGTATGACCAATTCCTGTTGAACCCGCTACATCAATCCCTAGCTTTGAACGGAGGTCCGCAATACGACCAACGGATTTAATTAAACGACCTTTGCTTGCTCCCTCACTAACATAAATACCAGCCGAATCATAGCCACGGTACTCTAACTTTTCCAGTCCCTGCATCAAAATATCTGTTGCATTTTTATTACCGACAACTCCGACGATTCCACACATAATTTTACCTGGGTATTTATTACCCTTTTCCTTTAAGTATTATTTAAGAATTGGTATAACTCAATTAAATTCACCAAAACTTGACTTTTATAGTATAAAACTATATCTTTAGCTTGTCAATGAAAAAATTGGTATAGTCTAATTTTAGCTATCAAAAAACTCAGGTAATTCCTGAGTTAGTAAACTTATTCAGTTGTCAGAAAACCAAATTGACTAAGCGGAAGAATCCGAAAAGCTACCACCCCTTCTATTTGTTGATCTGTAATCAATCCAAATTGACGTGAGTCTGACTTATTTTGTCGATTATCATTAAGGACAAGATAGGAACCTTTAGGTATCGTTGATATATCAGACTGCGTCAAACTAGAAAGAGTAAAATCATCTGTAAATAAAGTGTCTGGATGTTGCACCTGAAAGTCTGCTTTTAAACTATCAATATAAGAGTCACTTTCGACAACATTATTAAGGTAAAAAATATCATCCATATAAATAGCACTATCATTTTCCTTTGCGACAACACGCCCCAAATATTTTTTCTCATCTACAGTATAAACCACAAAATCTTTATAATCGGGTTGACTGATTTTTGAAATCATGAGGTAGTCGTCATGATGCATAAATGCATTGGATTCTGATTCAGAAACAATATATGGAGCAAGCACAAAAATTCTCAGCAAAATAAAACCAATAAAAATCAGCGTTGCTAAAATAATCCCTGCAATAAAATCTCGTTTTACCATTTTCCAACCTCTTCTTTCAACCAATAGTATAGCATATTTTCAAAGAATTTAAAAGATGGAAAAAACCAGCGAGGAGAAATCTTCACTGGTTTTAGTTGATAAGATTATTTCACTGTGCGTACACGCATTGTGTTTGTAGAACCTGCAACACCTACTGGAACACCAGCTACGATGATGATGTCATCACCTGATCGAACCAAACCTTGCTCAAGAGCAACGCGTTCAGCCAATTCAAACATGTCATCAGTAGATTTTGGCTTTTCAGTCACAACTGGAATAACACCCCAGTTAAGCATCAAGCTACGTTGTACATTTTCAGTGAAGGTAACTGCCAAGATATCAGCATCTGGTCGGAATTGTGAAATTGCGCGTGCAGTATGACCAGTTTCAGTCACAGTAACAACCAATTTAATTGGCATTGAGTGAGTCGCATCCTTAACTGCAGATGCAATCACATCAGTCTTGCTATCACGGTGGTAAGACTCAGATGACAAACGACCGTATTCGTTCAAAAGACCTTGAGCGTTCATTGCGATAGTTGCCATAGTCTTAACAGACTCAGCTGGGTATTTACCGTTAGCAGACTCACCTGAAAGCATAGTCGCATCTGTACCGTCAAGAACAGCGTTGAACACGTCAGAAACTTCAGAACGAGTCGCACGTGGCTTGTCAGTCATGGTTTCAAGCATGTTGGTTGCAGTGATAACAGGTTTACCAGCAGCATTACATGCAGCGATGATTTGTTTTTGGTAAACTGGAACCATTTCAAATGGAACTTCGATACCCATGTCACCACGAGCTACCATGATACCGTCTGCTGCTTCAAGAATTTCTTCCAAGTTATCGATACCTTGTTGGTTTTCGATTTTAGCAAAGAGACGTACGTGACCATTTCCAGTTTCTTCACAGATTGCACGAACAGCGTTAACATCATTTGCTGTACGAACGAATGAGATTGCGATGAAGTTCAATCCATTTTCAAGACCGAAACGAATATCAGAATCATCACGCTCTGCAAGCGCTGGGAAAGGAATTTTAGTGTAAGGGATGTTTACACCTTTTTGTTTACCGATAAGACCGTCGTTTTCAACGCGAACGATGAATTGACGATTCGCAACGTCTTTACCGATAACAGTCAAACCAAGTTTACCGTCGTCAACAAGGACTTGTTTACCTTCTTCAACATCATCAAAAACATCCAAACCACCAGCAACGTTAAGGGCAATCACATCGCGAGTTGATTTGATTCCTTGTTGTGTTGCTACACGGATTTCTTCACCAGTAGTGTATGAGAAGAAGTCTTCTCCACCTTCAAATACTTCTGTACGGATTTCTGGACCTTTTGTATCAAGCAAGAAACCAACTTTTTTACCAGCGATTTCTTCAGCACGACGAACAGTTGCCATACGCGCACCTTGCTCAGCATGATCACCGTGTGAGAAATTGAAACGGAAAACGTTAGCACCGTTTGAAATCAGTTCAGCGATTTTTACTGCTGAGGTTTCAACGTCAAGTTGTTCACCCCAGTATCCTGATTCACCGAATTTTTTACCACCGCGTGTTTCCACGGCTGGTCCAAGCGTTGCAACGATTTTAACACGTTTGTTCATGTGTAATAAACTCCCTTTAAATTAAGTAATTTTTGTCTATGAAGACAACCTAAGTAACGAATGAATGAAATAACCTTAGAAGGCCAAATCACGGTTGAGCTCCGCAAAGTCAAGACGTGCTTTATGCGGGTTATTAACAATGATTTTCCCTTCTTCAGCCAAAGTGAAGAGTGCTCCTTCTTCTGCTGTACCAAGAATAGGACTCTCAACTAACTCTTCATTATGGATACCAACAGCGAGACCGCCACGACCTGCTTTAAGCAATTCAACAGCGCGAGCTCCCATACGAGATGCAAGAACACGATCGCGCGGCGTTGGAGAACCACCACGAAGAATATGGCCAAGGTCAGTCACACGAAGATCACTTGTATCACCAGCTTCTTTGAGTTTTTTAGCAAACTCATCACCTGACATTACTCCCTCAGCAAGGACAATGATATGGTGGTTTTTACCAGTTTCATATCCATGCTCAATAGTCGCAACGATTTGTTTGAAATCATACTCTTCTTCAGGAATGATGATTTGATCTGCACCCGCTGCAATACCAGCCCAAAGTGCAATATCACCTGCATCACGTCCCATCACACGAACGACAAAAGTACGGCGGTGACTAGAAGATGTATCCCGAAGATTATCAATAGCTTGAGTCGCTGTAGTAACAGCTGTATCAAAACCAATGGTAAAATCTGTTCCAACGATATCATTATCGATTGTACCAGGTACACCAACTGCTGGGAAACCATGCTCTGTCAAGCGCATCGCACCGTGGTAAGAACCGTCACCACCAACAACAACAACACCTTCGATTCCATGTTTTTTCAATTGCTCAATACCAGCTAATTGCCCTTCAAGTGTAGCAAATTCTGGGAAACGAGCAGAGTAGAGGAAGGTTCCACCACGAGAAATCTTATCTCCAACATCACGTGAGCTAAGTGGGAAGATATCTCCTGATACCATTCCAGCATAACCAGAACGAATACCATAGACTTCCATGCCTTCAGCAATACCTTTACGAACAACTGCACGAACAGCAGCGTTCATACCAGGGGCATCACCACCACTGGTTAAAACGGCAATACGTTTCATTTTGCCTGATTCTCCTTTTACATTTTTAACGAAACTATTATATCACACAATTTGTGAAACTTCTCTTTTTTTCGTTGAAATTCAACGAAAAACCGTTTTCAAGACATAGGGCTCCAATTTTTTAATTAAGTCTTGACTTTTTTCGACAAAATGGGTTTGACTCTGCAGAGTTTCCCGACTATCAACATAATGCAAAATTACTGGATAAGCCCCCCTATACTGGGACAATAGTTGAGAAATTTCTTGATCATAATCATGATTTTTAACCTGTATCCAACACTTCTCTGTTACAACTGGACTCAAACTTGTCAGAATCATTTGTAGTCTATCGTTTCTCTCTTGAATTCTACCTGTGAAAAAGTAGATTTGCCCTTCTTCTAAATAGCTCCGCCATTTCTCATAGGACTCTGGAAAGAGCGTCACATCAAGACTTAATTTACCATCTGTCAACTTAAGAAAAGCCATCTGCTCACCGCGGGACTTGGTTCGGATAGTCCGCACTGACTCTATTTGCCCTAAAACTTTTGCCTCTTGATGGTCAACTAGTTCTGAAAAAAGAACCAGTTCATGCTTAAAGGTTTGATAAAGTTGCTTGAGGGGATGAGGGCTAATGCCGATACCAAGTTGTGCAACTTCACGTTGATATTTTTCTCCCGTACTATAATCTTCAATATCACGCCAGTTAAATGTTGAATCTGCAAATAAGGAGCCTAACTCACTAACAAATACCAGTAGAGATTCCAAATTAGTGGCAACCATCTGACGATTCGACTGAAACTCATCAAAAAGACCAATGTCAACTAGGGGCTCTATCAATTCCGGTTTTTTATACTTTTCTGGCAGACGTTCCAAGAAATCTTCGATTGAAGCAAAGGGACGAGATTCGATAATCCAATAAGCCATATCACGAGGTAGAGCCTTAATTGTCCGCATACCAAGCGTGATTAGACCATTAAAGATTTTATCCGTATAAGGGATAGTATTAATAGAAAGCCTATCTAACTTAAAACCAGCTTCCAGTGCATCTGTAAGATAATCTGGGCTGGAATAATTGAGCATGATATCGTAAAAAATGCTCGGGTGGTGTGCCTTAAAATAGCCCATTTGAAATGCTAGGGCTGAATAGGCAAAGGCATGACTACGGTTAAATCCATATCCTGCAAATTTAGCCATCATCTGAAAGAGTCGTTGCGCAGTTTGAGGATTTCGTCCCAATTGCAGAGCACCCGACATAAAGTCCGCTTCCATTTTTTGCATGTCGTCATGATTTTTCTTGGACATGGCACGACGTAATAAGTCAGCTTTACCCAATGAAAATCCGGCAAAAACTTGAGCAATCTGCATCACCTGCTCTTGATAAAGCATAATTCCATAAGTCGGCTCTAATATGGGAGCAACCAAGGGATCAATCAAATCCACAGATTCCTGACCAAACTTACGCTTCACAAAGTTATCGATATAATCCGATGCCCCTGGTCGATTCAAACTTGTCGTGGCCACCACTTCTTCAAAGCGTGCTGGTTTGATACGACGTAAGAGATTAATCGCTCCCGGTTGTTCAAACTGGAAAATTCCTTTCGTCTGTCCTTTGGCAAAAAGGGCTAATGTATCCGCATCTTCTAAATCAATTTTTGAAATATCGACAACTACGCCTTGTTCCTCAGCTAGCTTTTCTTGCATTTTTTGAACGAAGGTCAAATTTCGTAACCCCAAAAAATCCATTTTGAGGAGACCATTTGCTTCTACTGCGCCAGCATCATACTGAGTCACCAACATCTCTTCACCTGATTTAACAGGAATATGATCTGTAAGATTGTCATCACTCATCACAATTCCAGCAGCATGAATAGACGTCTGACGTGGTTGTCCCTCTATTTTACGTGCAATGCCAAAGGCTTTTTCATACTCAGGACGTGAATGAACAATTTGGCGAAAGGCCATGTTTTTTTCGTAAACAGATTTTAGAGTATCACGAAATGAAATTTTCTTGCTCAAGTTTGAAAGATCATACTCAGGGGCTCCAAACCGTTTAAAGACATCACGAATAGCCTGTTTAGCACCAAAGGTCGAAAAGGTTACAATTTGTGCAGCATGTTCAGTTCCGTAACGCTCCCGAACATAATGCAAAAATTCCGGGCGATAAATATCTGGGAGGTCAATATCAATATCCGGCATACTGTAACGTTCTTTATTAAGGAAACGTTCAAATAGGAGCTGATTTTTCACAGGGTCAATTCCGGTAATATCAAGTGCATAGGCTACCAAACTTCCTGCAGCTGATCCACGCCCCATTCCCATATAATAGCCTTGACTGCGCCCAAATCTAAGCAAATCCCAAACGATGAGAAAATAGTCATCAAACCCCATCTCATGGATGATGTCTAACTCATTCTGAAGGCGTTGCTGATACCTTAAATCCGACAAAGATTTTGCTGCTAGGCCCGCATAGGCCCGCTCTGCCAATTCTTCTACCGCTGGAATTTCTCGATTAAATCGTGGTAATTTCAGCTGTGGATTAAACGTGTAAGTAATACTTGACACCAGAGATTGCAGATTGCTAAGACTCTCTGGGAATCGTTGAGCGAATGCCTGAGTCATCACATCTTGAGCCATTAAGGCTTCATTACCTGAAATAGGTTCGGTCTCAGCTAAGGTTTGATTATCCCTAATGGCATGTAAAACCTGCAAGGCTTCCTTATCTTCGGACCTAAAATAACGAACTGTATATAGAGGAATAAGAGGTTTAGAATAAGCAATCTGAGGGCTGCTTAGGTCTACCCCAATAAAATATTCAAATGGTAAATCTAACTCTTCTACCCCGTCAACATAAGGAATGATAATAGCAATATGCTCATCTAGATATGTCGCTAGATCTGACAACTCTGACCAGCCTTGCATAATCTGGGAAGATAATTTGATCAGTTGATGGTAACCAGTTGTATCCTTAGCTAAAAATCGAGCTGAGATAGCTCTGCCATTGTAAATCAGATCCAACTCAAGTCCAAGAACAGGCCTAATACCAGCTGAATGACAGGCCTTGATAAAATGATAGCCCGCATAAAGATTGTCCTTATCCATGATTCCAACAGTCTCATAACCCAATGCTTGAGCCTGTTCTATATACTGATCTAGGTCAATCAAACTATCCAAGAATGAATAAACGGTTTTAGTATCTAACTGTGCAAACATCTTGGCCTCCTTGATAAGCTTATTACTACTATTATACACTGAAATCACTCTAAAATCTAATTTCCTGCCAATCATAAAAAAGCTAGTCTCTTTCTCCTAACATATTCAAGAATGAGGTAACCAGTTTATAATATGCGACTTCCTAACAGTACACTCTACAACTATTAATAAAGACAGTATCGAACGAACACAAAACCAACTAGAGCTGAGCTTTAGTTGGTTTTCTAGATTAGTCGACATCTGCCCCGTTTGAAGCGATGACTTTCTTATACCAGTGGAAGGAATCTTTTGGAGTACGCTCAAGCGTTCCCTTGCCCTCGTCGTCCATATCTACATAGATGAAACCATAACGTTTGCGCATTTCACCTGTACCAGCTGATACGATGTCAATACAGCCCCAGGTTGTGTAGGCAATAAGGTCTACCCCATTATCAATGGCCTTAGCCATGGCATTGACGTGGTTGCGGTGGTAGTTGATGCGGTAGTCGTCGTGAACGACACCATCTTCACCGACCACATCTTGTGCTCCCAAACCATTTTCAACGACCATGAGTGGCACTTGGTAGCGATCATAGATTTTTTCAAGGAAGTACTGAAGACCAGTTGGGTCTTCAGCCCAGCCCCACTCAGAGTAGGTCAGGTATTCATTGCGGGCACCCATAGAGAAGTTACCTCCGACCTTGTCATCAACCTTATGAGTCGTTACAAGGGCTGACATGTAATATGAGAAGGTGTACATATCTACGGTTCCCTTGGCCAGGTCTTCTAAGTCGCCTTCTTGAATGTCCAAGGTTACGTTACGCTCTTTCCAGAGACGTTTCGCATAGGTTGGGTATTTTCCTTTAACTTGAACGTCGCCACAATAGAAGAGGTTTCGCTCCCAAGCATGCTCAGTCGCCAAGATGTCAGCTGGATCACAGGTTGCAGGGTAGTTGGTAATACCGCAAATCATACAACCGAGTTGATAGTTAGGGTCAATTTCCTTGGCAGCTTGAACAGCACGTGCTGATGCCACAAATTGGTGGTGAAGTTGCTGGTAGGCAACTTGGTATTCTTCATCCGTCGCTTCATGTCCAGCAATCACGCTCAGCATGTCGAGGAACATAACCGTGTTGTTGATTTCATTGAAGGTCAACCAGTATTTTACTAAGCCCTTATATTCATTAAAAATAGTACGGGCAAACTTTTCATAGTAGTCAATGAGCTTGCGGTTAGACCAACCACCATAGTTTTGCTCCAGATTGAGCGGAGTATCAAAGTGCCAGATAGATACCAGCGGTTCAATGTTGTATTTACGACATTCTTCAAAGACTGAACGGTAGAAATCTAGACCAGCTTGGTTTGGTGTTTCGTCGTTACCATTTGGGAAAATACGTGCCCAAGAAATAGACAGGCGGAAAACAGAGTAACCCATCTCAGCAAAGAGCTTGATATCCTCTTTATAACGGTGGTAGAAATCTACTGCCTTGTGGTTTGGATAGTAATGGTCCTCCAGCACCGCAAAAGTCGCCCCTTCAGGAATGACACCCGCGTGCCCCATAGAAGCTACCTTGCCCGGCTTGCCATCTTTATCGATGTAGGTTGTATAGCGAGGGGAATTTTTAGTTCCACCAGTTGTGACGTCAGTCTGAACAAGTCCGCGACCGTCTTCATTGTAAGCTCCTTCTGCTTGGTTAGCTGCGATTGCACCACCCCAGAGGAAATTATCAGGGAATTTATTTGCCATAATGGCCTCCTTTGTATTTTCTTATGTCTTTTTTAAAATTAGTAAAGGGGTCACAGTGACCCCTTTAAACTATTTAACAGCTGTGAGGAAATGATCTCCTGCTGCTACGGTTGTTTCTTGGGTTGTCAAGATATCGTCGTATTCAGCTGTGTTTGTAATGATAACTGGTGTGATGACTGGAAGTCCAGCAGCCTTGATGGTTTCAATATCGAATTCCACCAATTTCTGTCCTGCTTGGACCTTATCACCAACCTTAACCAAGGTCGTGAAACCTTTTCCATCAAGCGATACAGTATCCATACCGATATGGATTAGAATTTCAGCACCGTTTTCTGTTGTCAAGCCAATGGCATGACCCGTTGGGAAAACAAGAGTAACTTCAGCATTGGTTGGAGCGTAAACTGCACCTTCTGAAGGATTAACTGCAAGTCCTTTACCCATAGCTCCAGTCGCAAAGACTGGGTCTGGAACATCTGCAAGGGCTACAACTTCACCCTTAAGTGGACTAGCAAGAATCTCTTGACGAATTTCTTTTAAGTTTTGTACAGGCTCTTCAGCCTCAATTACTTTTTTTCAGTTGGCTCACCGTAGAGGTAAGGAACTGGTGCAACCATTTGGATCACAAATGAAATCGCAATTGCTGCAAACATGAACGCCACACCAATCCACATTGGAGTCAACCCTTCTGTTGGGCTAACCCATGCTGGGAATTGGAAGATCCCCAGAGCACCGAATGCGTACATTTTAATTTTGAAAATAGAGAGAACGGCACCAATAACACCTGAAACTGCACATGAGATGTAGAATGGAATTTTCATTGGAAGAGTTACACCGTAGATGGCTGGCTCAGTAACTCCGAAGATAGATGAGATAAAGGCTGGCATAGCCACAGACTTAACTTTTTGTTCTTTCGTTTTAAGTATGATAGCTGCAAGAACACCTGTTTGGGTGAAGTTAGGAAGTGCAGCTCCTAACAAGATGTCTGTCCAACCATTGTTTGAAAATTGCAAGATAGCCAGTGGTACAATTGCCCAGTGAAGACCAAACATAACCAATACCTGCCAGAGAGCTCCCAACAATAATCCGTAAAGAATCGGGCTGAAGTTCATGATAGCTGTAAAGCTGTTAGAAAGAAGATCAGAAGCAATATTAGCAACCGGTCCTACAACCAAGAAAGTCAATGGCACAGTTACCAAAATAACCACAAATGGTACCACGAAGACCTTCACCACATCAGGCGTGATTTTCTTCATAAACTTCTCAATGAGGGAAGCGACCCAAACAGCCAAAATAACTGGCATAACAGTTGAAAGGTATGAACCAGAAGTTGGCAATTGGAATGGAATGCCAAGAACGTTTGACACACCAGCTTCTGTCAAGCTTGCTACAGATGTTGGAAGAGTTGGATAAACAAGCGCTGTTGCAATGGCTGCTGCCGTAAATTCATTCATCTTAAACTTACGAGCCGCTGTAAAGGCAATCATAATTGGCAAGAATTGGAAGAATCCATCACCTGCTGCTTCCAAGATTGTATAAAGTGCATTTGTACCAGTTGACCAACCAAAGCTGACACCAAGAATAGCAACCACACCTTTAACAATACCAGCTGCCGCAAGAGGGCCTAGGTAAGGTTGGAAAATACCAGAAATCAAGTCAACAAAACGGTCGAAAAGATTTCCTTTAGGGGCATCACCTTCATCAATATCAAGGCTACCACCAGCTGTAAGTCCACCTACTTGTACCACTTCAGCATATACATCTGGTACGTGGTTTCCGATAACGACTTGGTATTGCCCTCCAGCCTTAACGACTGTTACAACACCGTCACGTTGTTTAAGGTATTCAGTATCTGCTTTTGACTCATCTTTCAAGTCAAAACGTAAGCGAGTCACACAGTGTTTAAGACTGTTAACGTTTTCTTTACCACCGACGTGGTCTAAGATATCTTGTGCTAATTCGGTATATTTACCCATGATTAGCTCCTCCTTAAAAAATTTCTTTCAGGTGTTTCTAACAAATAGAAAAAACCTAAATAAATATCAAATAAACCACACGTAGATGAAAACTCAAAAACGTGATTTATCTCATATCTATTTAGGTTTTGCCTGCTTGACCAGTAACAATCCTGTTTAATTACAAAAACTATGATAACCCTTTCTTTTTGTTTTGTCAAGCGGTTTCAAAAAGTTTTTTTAAAAAATTTAGTTTTCTAACAAAATATTTTAGAGGTCTAAAAATTCAAAATTTAGACTTGCTGATAAAAATTCACTATCATAAAATGGCTTAGGAATCGACGTTTTATGATGACGTCATCCTAAGCCACTTGATATATGAGAGCTTTTTCCAGACTCTTTATTACTTTATTTGATAGTTACGATAACACGTTGGTAGGCTTTTAAGTTATGATTACCATTATCTTGAACTTCTAGAATCAAATGAAGTGTATCGCCTGATTTGGCATCTTTAGGTACCGTAAAACTAACTGTCTCACTATCTGCACCTTCTAGCTCAATAGGATCTACAACTTCATCTTTATCCAATTCACGGTACAAACTAATTTGCAATCCAAGGCTGTTATCCGATATTGGTTCACTTTTACCATGATATTCTTGATAAGTATCTGCCTCGAAATACCGCCACCAACGATAGGTTAGCTTGTCTCCGTCTGGATCTTCTCCAACTCCTGTTAAAGTCACCGATTCTCCAGCCTTTGCAGATAATGAAAGCCCCTCTTTCACGTTAGCTGTCGGCACATGGTTAGCATCCTCGTAGTTATCAGCAATCCCCCAATCAGCTCGGGCTGCAAAATCACGCTGAATATCATCAAACCAACGCATCAAACTATATTCAGCCTCAAACCGCTTAGCATATGGATTATAATCTAAAACAGTATTTTGGTAAAGTTGTTCCGAAACTTGTCCAAATCGGCCACCCCAACCACCATATTCTGGGTGCGTAATATCCTGTAAGCCATTTTGGAAAAGGTAGAAATAAGATGGAGAATCTCCCTCTGAAATAAAGTCATACTTGCTATATTGAGGATTATTCTTCAGATAGTCCTCACTTCCACGTTGCTCTTCGGCGAGCTCTCCATCAAGGATTTTACCATCACCCATGAGCGCATATTTCTCAAGAAGTGGTCCATGGTTCTGTTGAATATTTTCATAATTCCAGTCCCCTTGAAGATAAGTATTAACTTCGTCACTATGGAATTTCCAGGCGTAGGCAAAGTGCCAAAAGTTAGAGGAATCATTAATAACTGTCAATTTTGGCCAGGACTTTTGGATATAGTTTTTATAGCTGTCATCCTGATCAAGAATGATATAGACCACCAACTTATCATAAACCTTTTGCTGAATTTCTTTCCAGTTGGACTTGTCTTTGTATTCTTCTTCGATAGACTTCAATGCACGAGCAGTTGTATTAGTACCACCCCAGGTTTGAACATAGAGAGGCCGATTGTCATCATCAAGGAATAGATCTTTCAGAAACTCTGAGCCTTCTGTCTCTTCATCCATTTCTCCAACATTTTTGATATTCCCTATTTTTGTAATCTGACGAATTGCTTCTGCTTGAGGATAGCCTTCAGCATGTTTGGCGAGATTTGGCTGGATTTCTTCATAGGCATCAATCATGTCATAAATCCAATCAGTTCCCGTCCATCTAAACGGCTCTATCCTTTTGTCTTTATCGCCTGCATAGTGATAGGTAGAACTCGTCAGTACTATTCCTGCTAAGTCCATCTCATTGGCATAATAGAAATAGCGAATCATGGAATTCATGTCATCGACTTCACCATCGGTAGTAATGACTGTTCGAGCCTTTGTTACATGAGCTGATTGTTGAGACGAGGAAGAGTTTGGGTCTTCCTTTTGTATTGTTGTGCAAGCTACTAGGGACAAAATTGTTGTAGTAGCTAGACAACAACCTAAAAACTTTTTCATTTTCATAGTATTTCCTCAACTCATTCCTGATGATTGGCCTGATCAAATTCGGAAAGATTGTCGTAGGCCTTGTCGAGTTCGTAAGAGAACCAACGTCCGTTGAGTACGGTCTTAATCATGGTTTCCTTATCAACATCAGATATACTTGTGTCAGCTGCGATTGCTTCTATTACTGTTGCTGGAGAAAGATCATCCTGAGTGGTGAGGGTCGCTAGAGCTTCTGCACTGGTCGCATCCAGTTGCAATACCTCTTGTTTGTCATTCCATGGATTCCAAGTGGTTAGGCCATCGCCATTCGGGTTTCCAGTCTTGATAAAGTTATACAGGTAATCTTGGAAGGTTTTAGAAAGGGCTTGTGCACCATCTGAAGCATAAGCTTCGCCAACCAAGCTGGCATAGTTTTGGCTATTGGTATCCAACAGTGGAACAAAGACACCGTGAAAGGCTCCTAGAAGCGCCATCTGATCTCCAACGACTGCCTTATCGTGTCCGAAAATAACCTCTGTAGAGTAAATATCTGACGTGTAACCTTGCTGAGTCAGTTTTTCATTAGCTCCCTTGACATTGGCGTAATCATAAAGCTGACCACCATAGTTGGCTACAAATTGGTATTGACTAGCAAGGGTTTCGTTGGTCGCAATCGACCCATCCTGAACAGCCGACATAAATGTTGGGCTGAACAAGCTAAAGAGTGAGAATTCACTGCTACCAGTCAGATTAAGCAAAGGAACATCATTATAGTCCTTGGTTGCAAAGCCCTCTTCAGGAATGACTTTTCCATCTGTATAAAGGTGGGGGAAGACACTCATCCGAATACTGGCATTACCCATCAAACCAGCCAAACGACCAGCATCAACCTTGAGCAGATAGTCTTTGACAGAAGCATCATCAGACAAGAGCCAAGCCTTGGCCTCTTCTTCATTCGACTTAACGCCATCTTCTACAACTAAAGGTGCAATGGCTGAAGCAAATACGTCTTGACTAGCCGCTGTATCAGACAAGGTCAATCCACCACTAAAGGAAATAGCCTTGTCATAGAGTCCCTCAAAAGTTGGTGAAATGAGTGTTGCCATGACATCACGACCGCCAGCCGAGAAACCTGCTAAAGTAACATTAGCAGAATCTCCACCAAAGTTTTCGATGTTATCTCGTACCCATTGGAGTGATTTTGCAATATCCAGCAAGGTATAGTTACCAGAATTTTCTTCATCCGTACCAGTCTTTAAGGCTTGAAGTGGGTTGAACCCCAATGCCCCTAGACGGTAATTGACAGAGACGACAATGGCATCGTGGTCTTCGACAAAAGAAGCCCCAGAAATCTCAGTGGATTTTCCTGTCTGGTTGTTCCCACCATGGATAAAGACCATAACAGGAAGGTCTTTTGCCTCAGAGTCTGGCCGATAAATATCTAGATTTAAGGCATTCTCTTCGCCAACCACTTCCCCATTGCTGAGCTGGATGGCTACTTCTCCTGGCTCGGTTGTATCGAGAGTTTCACTCCATTTTTCAGGATCCTGCGGAGCGATCCAGCGATTTTCACCAGAGACGTCGCCCGCATATGGAACACCATACCAGGTTAAAACTTTACCCGCATCAACCCCTTGTACTGAACCAAAGGCTGTCTCACGTAGAGTCAAGTCTGCTGATTGAGACGACTTACTACTAGTCTTCTCAGACGACTGATTTGAACAAGCCACTAGGGCCAATGCAGCACCCGCTAGAGTCACTAGCTTAAAACTTTTTTTCATCATTATCCCTCCTAAAGATAATAAATTTAATAATTGTTTTTTAATGAAAAAAACCTAAACAAATATTAGACAAGCAAAAAACTGAGCTAAAAATGCCCTACTTATCTCATATTTATCTAGGTTTTGCCTGCATGACCAGTCACAATCCATATCTTGCCATCATACTATCATTTTTTTATCATTTTGTAAAGCGTTTTCAAAGTTATTTTTAGCCCTCTCAACTTTTCCTTGCATCTCAAATAAATTTTGTTATAATATTGTTGTTTATTAAAACAACAAAGGAGGCGTTATGAGAATCATTGATTATAGCCGTGAGCCGGTTTCAGATATTGCATTTATCGACATGAAGTCCTTCTATGCCAGTGTTGAATGTGTAGACAGGGGACTCCATCCCTTACGAACCTCCTTGTGTGTTATGAGTCGGGCCGATCATTCAGCTGGACTTATATTGGCTTCATCACCTCTATTTAAAAAGATTTTTGGACAATCAAATGTTGGGAGGGCTTATGATTTACCTTTTGACATCGAGACCCGTCGATTCTCTTATGAAAAAGCTTTGAGACGAGGATTAGACTGTAGCTCTGCTATGGTCCAATTCATTGAAACTTGGGCTAAGCAAACTCTTATCGTTCCTCCACGTATGGATCGTTATATCGAAAAAAACTTGGAAATTCAAAAAATTTTCGCTAACTACGCCAGTCCCGAAGATATTCTTCCTTATTCAATTGATGAAGGTTTTATTGATTTAACAGGGTCTCTCAATTATTTTATTCCCGGAGAGACTCAGTCTCGCAAAACTAAACTCGATCGCGTTTCCTCTATGCTACAGCGTGAAATTTGGGATAACACTCGTCTTATTGCTACTGTCGGGATGAGCAATAGCAATCCACTTCTAGCTAAATTAGCCCTAGACAATGAAGCTAAGAAAACTAAAACAATGCGTGCCAACTGGTCCTATTCAAATATTGAAAATACTGTTTGGGCTATCCCTGAACTCACTGACTTTTGGGGGATTGGTCAGCGAACTGCCCTTCGGCTCCAGAAATTAGGGATTCACACCGTTAGAGAATTGGCTCATGCGAATCCTGACCTCCTTCAAAAAGAATTTGGGCTAAAGGGAGTCCAACTTTGGTTTCATGCTAACGGAGTTGATGAGAGTAATGTTCATCAGCCCTATCAGCCTAAATCTCACAGCATCGGTAACTCTCAAATTCTTCCCAAAGACTACCTCTTCCAAAAAGATATCGAATTGGTCATCCGAGAAATGGCAGAGCAAGTCGCTATTCGATTAAGGCGACAACATCAAAAGGCGACCGTCATTCATCTCCATGTGGGTTATGCAAAATCTGAAAGAAAACGCCCCATGAATGTCCAACAAACCATTGAACCAACACAACAAACGAAAGAGCTGATTCACCAGGTCACTAAGCTCTTTCGTCACCATTACAAAACAGGAGCCGTCAGACAAATTGGCATCTCCTACGGAGGGCTTACTACGGAAAACTATTCTACAATATCCTTATTTGAGGACTATGAACAAGCAGAACGTTATAATCAACTTGAAGCTACCATTGATGACATCCGTGATCAATTTGGCTTTTTAGCCATCCAAAAAGGTTCAACTCTTCTAAATCATTCACGCGCCATCGCTCGAAGTCGATTAACAGGTGGTCACTCCGCAGGAGGTTTAGAAGGACTGCGTTAAAATAAGGAGATTTCATATGGTTGATCGCTCTTACCTCCCCTTTTCATCTGCCCGGCATTACCATGATCCAAAAATGCAAAAATGGATGGGCTTTTTTCTCTCTGAGCATACTACTGCATTGCTAAATGACCAAAACATAATAGAGTCTCCCTCCAACCTAACCGTATCTGAAAAAAATCAGCTAATCTCTCAACTCTATAGTGCTCAACAGCTAGCTTCTTTCACCATTTTAAACGAAAGGACTATTAAGGTAATCATCGGAACAATCTCAGTCATCTCTCAGGTAGAAATCGTCCTAAAAACCAAAGATCACTATGAGAGAACTGCTGTAGCTGATATACTTGATATCTCAGAAGAATGCCAGAACTCTAAATCTGACGACTAATGCAAGTTCCAACTCCATATTTTTATAAGAAAAGTGTACAGTAACTCCTTTAATGACTCCACTTTCTCAAAAATAATCTCAAACTCTCAAAGGAAAGCAAAAATTGAAGATTATAAGTCATTTTATAATCTCCAATTTTTTGCCTAACCTCTTTCTTTAGTCTATTAAGGACTACAATGTCATGCTTACTTTACAATCTCTATTTTTAAATTATAAACTTATACTTTTTATAGTTTTTTTATCTTTATTGTGTTATTATCTTTGAAAAATAGATATTTTTAAAAGATAGAAAACAAACCGCTAAAAATCATCAAATTTATGAATAATAAAACTATCGACGAGGAATATCAGAAAAGATATAAGGATTTCGGTACAACTAAAACTCAACTATTTCCCAATCTCGTCAAACGTGGTAGTTTTGCAAGTAACCAATTTGAATTGTTTTCAGTTCCGTTAAACGAAATTCAACTCCTCAATCAACAAATCTAAGATAACTCAAAGCAAATTTTAGAATTGTCCCAAAAATTACCTGGAGTTGCTAAGGAACAGTTTTACAATGAACAGCTCTATAGAGCTGTCATTAGCACAGACGAAATCGAAGGTGTTAGAACAACTCGCAAAGAAGTTTCCATTGCTCATAAATCTCTTGAACAAAAAACTAAAGAAAACATCAGACTGCAATCTACCGTACGACTCTACAATGATATTCGAGAAAATAATTTTCTAACTATCGATTCATTAGAAACCATCAGAGACATCTACGACCAGCTCACTAACGACGAGATTGATACTGAAGACGTTCTAGATGGTAGACTCTTTAGAAATGGTTCTGTTTCAGTAATTAATGCTAACACCTATAAGGCTGAACACATTCCTCCAAGTAACGAAGATAGAATATCAACTATGCTTCTCTCGTGGATTAAATTTATCAATGATCACACTATACCTGTCTTAATAAAAAGCTTCTTAGCCCACTACTTTTTTGAAAACATCCACCCTTTTTATGATGGCAATGGGAGAACAGGACGTTACATTCTTGCAAGTTACCTAGCACGTAAGCTAGACATTTTTTCTGCTTTAGTCATGTCTCAGCAAATCAACCAAGAAAAGAAAAAATATTATGATGCTTTTAAAATTACAGGAGATTTTGACAATAAGGCTGAAGGTACCTTCTTCGTCCTATATCTGATGGAAATTTTAAAAAATGGGCAACAAGAAATTATAGCAACTTTACAAGAGAAAAATGCTATACTTGATGACTACAGCCTTTATTTAGAGAAAACAAACTACTCTGAACTTCAAAAACGAATTCTTTTTTTACTTTTACAATCAAAAGTCTTTATTGATGACCCACATGAAGGAATAACTGATAACGAAATTATCCAAATTCTATCACAGCATTTTCCTAAATTTACAATAAAAAGAGTAATTGATACTATGGAAAAAGTGGTATTATTGAGCTAACCTCGCAAAGGCCAAAAAAACATATTCTCCCTTGAACAAGAAAAAAAGCAAAAAACGTTGATTTCTCAACGTTTTCTTTCAATATCCGAAACTATCGGAAGTAATTATGGAGCCGGTGGGAGTCGAACCCACGTCCAAACACCTGCCAACACATTCGTCTACAACCATAGGTGATGTCTTACTTTAACTGGTTACCGACACACCACTCAAGCCTGTCACCAGCGAGTTTCTAAATCTCACTGAGCTAGACGAAACAAACCAACTCAGCCAGCTTACTAAATTAAGACATCAGGCTGCCGTAAGCAAACGGCCGTCAGTCACGCCCGCAGGTTATTAAGCTGCTAAAGCGTAAGAAGTGTTATTTTTTGCAGTTATATTTAACTGAGCGTTTACGTCGCCACACGAGTCGCAGAATATGCCTCATAATGCCTGTCGAATCCGTAACGACCCCTTATAAGACTTTATTAGTATACCAAAATCTGTATCATTTGCAAATGAAAAAGTTGATCCCAGGCTATAATACCTGTAATCAACTTTTATCACTATTAACGACTATTTTTTAGGATGAATATAATACACTTCTCCACCCCAGGTAGAAGCTTTTGGATTAAACCAGCCACGGAAGTTTCCAACATACATACGACCAGCATAGTTAGATTCCTTCACTTGAATTTTAGTTGCAGATTCAACGTCCACAACGTAGGCCACATGTCCATAAACAACTCCACCAATCACACCATCACGAGGCCACACTGCCACTGCTCCAACTGCTGGCGTCTGATTTACGGTAAATCCCTGAGCCCGCGCAGAACCAATCCAGTCCTTTGCATTGCCCCAATAATTTCCAACCCAACTAGCTTGCTTACGAACACCCCAGGTACATTGACCAACAGGATAAGTATTGAGAGAATCTGGAGTTCCTGCATCAATCTTACCAGATGTAGAAACAGCATTGAGTTGGGTGGTTGGAAGTACGATAAAGTCTGAACTACCATCTGTGTAATAGATATAGGTATGTACAGGATATTGGCCACTCTTATTGCCATGATTTTTAACATCCACTTTAATATTAGTGTCCAATCCAGATGGAGTTACGTTATACCATTTTAAATTCGTCTGATTAGGTTCAGACCAAGCAGCTACTTTTATTTCTTTGATTTTTTTACTGTAGTCTGATTCTTTAACATTTACTGTCAATAAACCTTCATTTGGTTTATGATCAACAATTTTAACGCTTGGTTTTTCAAAATTTGAAATCTGACCTGGTACAAATCCAGGTGTTATAGCCAAACCTTCCAATTTATTTGTTGTATTACTATAGCCGTAGATATGCATGCTATATTGTCCTACTTCAAAGTTATGATTTTTTAATGGAATATCAACTTGATATGTGCCATCAGAAATTTTATTAGCTACATACCATCTTGAATCGTCCTGACCATTTATTTCTGTCCATGTCGGAACATAAACTAATTTCATTTCATTTGGAACATTTGAAATTGTCACACGATACTGAGTATCTTGAATTCTAGTAATTTGATATTGTAATTCTGGTTTAGCAACATCATATGTTTGAACTCCAACTCCAGTTGCAGTACCATTATTGAATACATATGTATGTATATTATACTTACCATAGCCTTTATGAGATGTTAAATCTACAATTGCATCACCATTATTATCTGCGTTATACCATTTAATATCATCTTGGCCATTTTCCTCGGACCATACTGCTGTAGATATAGTTCCATTTTGAGGTAAAATTTTATTATGAAGTGTTATTTTATTACCATTTTGACTAATCGTTGATCCAGAAGTAGAAATAACCTTTTGTTCTAAAACTCTACCATCTTTTGTACCATCCGTATAAGTTACAAAAACATGTGTATTATAAGTACCTGCTCTTCTATTATGGTTCGCAACATCAAACTTAAAACTAACATTTTTAGAATTATTATTTTGAACACTATACCATTTAATATCATCTTGACCATCTTCTTCTGACCAGATTGCCATATCAATTTTACTAATGGTTTTACCACCTTCTTCTTGTACAGCTTGTACAGTATATGTACCATCATACTGGTTATAGTCAGAAATGAAAGTATTTACTCCTGAATTGGCTGATACATTTGAAGCCAATCCAATTGTTCCTAAAACTGCACTTGCAAACAACATTGATTTTACTTTTTTCATGATTTTTCTCCTAAATAATTATATGTTGAGTAGCTACACTATACTATTCGGAAAAATAGAAAAACTTTAGTTTATTTGACAGAAATCAGTCTTCATATATCCATTAGAATTGAGGAAATTTTAGTGGAATACAGAGAAAAATTAATGTACATAAAAAATGACCAGCGAATCGCTAATCATTTTAAGTTTCCTATCAAATTCAATTTATAAAACCAACATATTTACATCGCTATACAACTTCATAATAGGTCTTATTAGATTCTTTGTATTTTGATTCAGTTTTAAAGAACAAAATTATAGTAAAAAATTTATTAAGAAATTTTACTAAAAATAAATTTCTTGAAAAATTTTAGTTTACTAATAACCTCAAAAAAGTAAAACATACCTAATAGCATAGCAAGTGAATACAATAAATATGAAGAAGAAGCATAGTATCCAAAAATGTAACTAGTAGGCTCTGAGGCTAACCATCTTGAAAAAAGAACAACTACAAAAATATTAACAAAGCCTAAAAGAACACATCCTGTGATTATTAAAAAAATTTCTAAAGAAAATCTATTTTTGATATTAAATATATCAAAAATTAATATCAAATATCCCAAAAAAGAAACTATAACCAATAATGGTGATAATTTAATATAAAATGATGTAATTGTATTCTGAATTTGAAAACTATTCTTTCTACTTCTCTTTATATTATTATTAACTAGAACAACTTCGTTATCAACGCTAGCTAAATCAAGAGAATAATTTTCATAATTAATAGGTAATTCAAGATTTAAAAGCTGTTCATCAGTTCTAGGAAGATTTGTATTTAATATATTTTCAAAGTAAATTAAATCAGAATTCGACAAAGAAGAATAATTTAAATAATTTTCACTTAGACTTGTATTTGTATATGATAGAAATTCCTTTGTAACAGGGAGACTCATTGCTAAAGTTTGTCTAAAATCAGATAATTGAAAAGCTCCAGTTTGAGATGATAAATAGATTCCCTTCTTCTTCTTTAAAATTCCTTTTTCAAAAGCGTCTTGAAGTTCACTATAAGATTTTTTATAAACTTCATTAGTTTTCTCAGCATTATTATGATATAGACCGTCTTCTTCAAAAGCAAACCTTAATGCCCAATAACTAATGTCCCCTTTTATATCTGCCTCATCTCCTGCCCACAAACCATAAGATGATAATATTATTTCTTCATATTTTTTTAGGGTTGGACTAGCATCTATCGCTAATTCAAAAGATTTTCGGGAAGCCCAAACATCTTTATCAGTATTACTACCATCATCAATTTTATAAATTAATGACATTAGTTTAGGAGCTTCTGTTGCTGTTCTGTCGTTAACAGCCCATATTCCATATTCTTGATAATTCTTAAATGAAATCAAACTTCCAAAAACACCAATTCCGAATAGAGGAAAAACAATGACTAAAGTTTTTATTAAAACCTTTTTAATTTGTCCACTCCGTAAATAATAACTAGTAAAGAAAATTGGTATTACAACAATAAAAAACGGAGTAATCCAAATAGAATCTTCTCTTAGATACCAAAAAAATCCCAAAGCAAAAAATCCAATGATTGACCAAGGTATCAATTTCTTTATATTATACTCGCGACGAATATAGATGGCAATAAAAGATGAAAGAATCATAAGTACGCTCCATGGAACGAGAGAATTTCTATATATTCTATATGTTGCATCAAAACTGATAGGAACAAACATTATAAAAATAAATATAAAAAACAATTTTATCCTACTATTAAAAATTGGAGCGATTGCTTTCAAAAATATCAGACAAGAGATAGAAATAAAAATTCCATATGAAAACCCATAAGGTAAATTAAAAAAGTTTGATATAGCTAAAAAAAATGGATAACTTACATTTTTTGCCATTGTCGTAAAGAAATATTCTTTCCCCAACCAATCGCCTGACACAATGCTTAAACTATTTTTTATTTGTAATAAATCATCAAATCCAGTGTTGACATTAAGTGCCAAAGGACTATCCAATAATAATTTTATTTTGAATACAATTACAAAAAATATTGCAATAAAAAAAATGATATCTTTCTTATCTCTCACAACTATTCTCCTAAAAACCTATAAATCCTATTCCCGTCTTTATCTGGTCCGTAAATTAATTGGAATTTACTTGACAATTGTTCCAACTCTCTCTGAGTAAGAACGTAGTCTACTCCTAACTTTTGAAGGTCATCTTCATTTAAGCCTAAATCTAGCACATCAGGACTAGAATTAGAAAATGTTGTTTGACCTGTAGTTAAACTAACCTTTACATGCGAATAACGATTCCAGTTCTCCTCATATCCCTGTTCTGGATCCAAAATGTTCATCTCCCCAAAATCGGGATAAAAGCGAACTCCATCAATAGAATCAGCACCAAACATTTGAGGAAAATTATAGAGCATATTACTATCTGTAACCCATGTACCCTCAGGATCATTGTTAACAATTTCTTTAATAGATTTACTCAACGATCTATCATCGATTATATCTAATCCTTTTACGATAGGATTTACAGTAAATCCTGAAACAAAAATCATTCCCAAAAATAAAGTCACAAACAGTGATTTCTTCTTAAAGAGAACTGCGACAAAGCTAATCCCATATATTAACAATGATAGCAACATCAATTTCGTTGATATATAAGATGTTAACGTAGTGTCTCTTAATGTAAAAATACCTAGAATTAATAGAATAAACAAGGTTAATGGCAAAATATATCGAAGTGATTCTAAGTTTTTCCAAAGAAAATCAACAAACCAAATAGTCACCCATACAGCAATGACTGACATAGCTTGCCATGCTCGATTACCTGTAACAAAACTGAACAATGTGAATTTAGATACAAATACCGGTATGCCAAGCAAAGCATAAAAAGCTAGCACTAAACAAAAAATTAATAAGGTTATTGGAAACCAATTTATTTTAAAATCTCTTATTTTAAAAATAAATGGCAAAATAACCATAAAAGGAAGAAAATTAATAGAGCTAGCCAATTCAACTTGGTTTAAAACATTTGGAAAATTAAATGGTAAAAATACATTTGAAAAAATCGTAAGAAATTGAGAGAGTTGTATCTCACCACCTGTTGATACACGGCTACCTGGATAAACAGTCCCTAGAGAAGCTGTCAGTGCATCCCAACTTTGATAAAGTGTCACTCCAATAACTAAACCTACTGTAAGTAAACTAAATCCCATGATACAAAAATCAATCTTAGTTAAAACATTATTCTTTATATTTTGACAGAAAATAACAAAGAAAAACAAACCAATAATATAAGCGAAAGGCACTTGAAATGCTGGGTAAATTACTAAAACAAACCCTATTAAAGATATGGTAAGAAGTGAAGCAAAAATAATTTTTTTCAGAGTTCTTTTACTGTCAAAAAAATGGTAAATACAAACAATAGCTAACATTGTAAAAAATGCAAGATCTCCCAAATGTTGCATAAACCACCATTGAATAGTTGGCGTATAGGTTATGGCAAAGGAACCGAGAACAGATAAAAATTTATTTTTTTGAGTTAAAATCATCAAAAATTCAAAAGAAACTAATAAATAGAGAATGACTTTAGAGACCCAGTACCATGACATTGCGTGTGAGGCATCTAAAAATAATGCACCCCAATTAAAGGGTTTTCCAATAATTGAAATGTGTCTCACCGGAGAATTATAAGCAACAACCATATTCAAACCAGACTCACCGTAATTTTCATTAATTAAATTTAAATCTGAATTAACTTGTGAGATAAAATAAGAAGATTGAACTAACCACTCATCTGAACGGATTGCTCTAGGAATCCCAAAAATTATCCCCTCATCATCTGGTAAATGCGGCATCCAATTCTTAATAGAATCATTATCTTCATTAACTGTTAGATTTTCTTGTGTTCCTGTAACAGTTTCTTTAATGCCATAATTTGTCCAAATTAACGATGAACTCCCATTAATGTTAAGTGAAACACCCAAGAAAAAACATATTAGAGCAATAATATAACGGTATTTTAAAATTTCAGCAAAACTCCTAAACATTTCAAATAAACTCCATTATCATTTATTTCTCTCATAATAATCATAAACTTTAAGTTCATACTGCATGCGGTTTTGACGAACCATGGTGTCCAAAATAAAACCTGAAACAAAAGATAAGGCAGCTAAAATCATAAATCCAGTAGCTAAGATAGCGGATGGCATTTTTGAAATCAGTCCAGTTTTAGTAAATTCCGAGATAACTGGAACTCCAAAAATCAGTCCAAAGATAAATAAAACTGCTGTTACAATACTGAAGAATAGTAACGGTTTATAATCTTTAAATAAGTTAAAAATCATTCTTAGAACTTTGAACCCATCGGAAAAAGTATTTAGTTTGGACTCACTTCCCTCAGGTCTATCTTGATAAGTAATAGGAACTTCTACAAGTTTAAAGCGCTTATCTAATGAGTGAATAGACAATTCTGTTTCGATTTCAAAACCTGGAGAAAGCACAGGGAAGGTTTTAACAAATAGACGATTAAATCCACGATATCCTGTCATAATATCATTATAATTTCCTTTGTAAAGAGAATTGATAAGATTTCTCACCAAATTATTCCCAAAACCATGAAATCCTCTTTTGTTTTCTTTCGCATAAGTTCCGTTAGAAAGACGATCACCAATTGTCATGTCTGCCATACCAGAACGTAGTGGTTCTAATAACTTTTCAACTTCTAATGCGGGATAAGTATCATCAGCATCCACCATTATGTAGTAGTCTGCATCAATTTCTCTAAACATTGAGCGGACAACATTACCTTTACCCTGTCGAGGTTCAAATTTGACAATCGCTCCAGCTTCTCGTGCTAATTGATTAGTTCTATCCTTTGAATTATTATCATAAACATAGATATCAGATTCCGGTAAAACGGCTTGAAAATCTCGAATAACTTTTTGTATCGTTACTTCTTCATTGTACGCAGGAAGTAATACTGCAATTTTTTCTGACATAAATTCTCCTAAATTTAGTTTTTTAATCTATTGAAAAGAAGTCTTCGTATTTAAGAATATAGCCTTTCCCCAATGAAATATCATACTGAATCATTTTTAAATCATCCGCAATAATCTTTTGATTTTTAGAAAGCTTCTTCTGATTTACACTGGAGTTTTTTAAGACATCAGTCAATAAAGCATAAAATGGTGATACTTTTGAGTTGGTATGTTCAAAAAGTTCCGCAATAAAATCACTAGAATTCACAACTTCATAATCTAATTTATTAGTCTGATGGTTACTCCAAATAAAGTAATCTGTTAAATATTGATTAGAAGGATTATCATTAAACGCATAATTAGGATAAAATCCTGGTAAATGGTCCCCATAAAATACAACAGTTACATCCTGCTCAATTTGTTTTAAAGATTCAAGAAAATCATTAGTAGCTATATCTGTATGATAAAGAAGTCTTACATAGCTCTGTAGTGAATCGTTTGTATCTTCTGAGAAAGTTGGATTAAAAGATGTCAATTCAGTTGGGCTCCACTCTGACCACGGAGCATGATTTTGCATAGTAATTACAGAGAAAAATTGATACTCATTTTCATCAATGTTATCCAATATAGTATCATATACAGCTTGATCACTTGTATTTAAGCCTATTTTTTCGTCTTTCTTAAATTTTTCAGAACTTCCTGATTGAAAAATCAACCTGTCAAAGTTTAATTGATTATAAACATTAAATCTATTATAATTACTTGCTGCAGAAGGATGAATTACAATCTTATTTTCAAAATACTCACTAACTGAAGTAAATTTCTTTAGCCTAGGAACCACTTCCGTATATAAGGTAGATACAGTAGAAGAATAGTTATAATATGGTAAACCAGTTAAAGCCTGAAACTCCATATTAGCTGTTCCTCCACCGTAACCATCAGATTTCATCTGTCCACTCGTTGTTTGAGTCATTAATTTATTAATGTTCTGAGTTGGATCATAAGAAATATCTGTACCAGTTATTTTTCTAGGATTACTATAGCTCTCGCTTAATATAAAGATAACCGTTTGCTTACTAATAGAATTACTTCTAGATTTATTTATTTCACCTGCTGCTTCAACATATTTTTTGTATATGCTTTTTATTGTATCCTCATTGTAATTTTCTGGTTTTTCTATTATTTTAGTAGTTAACTGCCGAGTCCAAACATAGGTTAATGACTTATATGTCGCATTTGTTTTGAATCCTAAATAGTCAAGATTAAGTCCATTATTTAACTTAGAAAGAAGAGGAATATTATTATTAATTTTATGATCTTTAATGCGAGCAAAAATAGAAAACATAAAAGTATAAGACAGCAAAATTAAAGAAATAAAGATTAATCTTATACTCCTACTTTCATAAATCTTACCTGTTAAAAATTTTTTATGTAAAACAAGGATAAGATTTATAACGAGTAATATACTAAATACTGTCAAAATTAAATAGTTTTGATTCACAAAACTAAAGAGCAATTTAAGTTGCTTAAGCCATATAATATCAGTAACTAATACAGGTTCATTTCTCATGGAGAGCTTAAGTGAATTAACTACCCCTAATGTAATTCCTAAAAAAACAATTACTGCTGTACCAATCAGATATCTATTAATAATTAAATAAATTAAAAAATAAAGTAAAAACAAGAAAATAATTTGAAAAGCTACTGCACCATTAAATAAATGATTTCCTAAAGCATCATTGTCGTATCTAAATGGAATTTGTATCACATAATTAAATAATGTAGCAAGTGTCAAAGAAGAAATAAAGGTAAGATTTGCTCCACCCTGGTTATTTTTAAGTTCTATCCAAGAGCAAAGTAAAGTTCTAACAAAATACGATAAAATAAGTAGTATCGATAAATTCAAAAAAAATAATAGAAATAAAAATGCAGTTAAATTAGTATTTTTAAATTGAGTAACAAAATAAGTCAATAAGTTATTTAACAAAAGTTTATCATTAAGAAATATGGAAGACAAAAGTAATATTTCAAGATGTTTTGAGGTGTCTCCAAAATTATGAAGTATTATACTATTAAACCTAATTTTATCATTCTTGATAATTTTTATAAAATATGCTAGTAAAAAAATCAAAAGAAAAACTGAAAAAATGTTATATTGTATAAAGTGATTTTTGAAAGCAAGTAATAAATTAAAATCAGGATTATTAATATTTTTTGAAATAGTTATAAACCAACTATAAAATACATCAATTAAATAAAAAATTAAGATTTTTTTGAGGATATTTATTAAATCAAATTTGGATAATAATACAGAAATGATTGTTACAGAAAAAACACTAACAAACATAGAAAAATATAACATAGTGTCAATTCTAGATTCAAACTCAGCTATTTGTTTTAGTTGAAATAAAATTAATAAAAAATTTATAAAACCAACTAATAATAATAAATATATATATTTAAGTTTATCTTTCATTTTTTTATTTTCAAATACAACCTTCTAATTATATATTTTACGGCACGTGCTGGCCCGATAAGGATATATTTTAATGCACCTTTGATACCACCAAGATGGTCAAAGTTTACATAAGTATGGGGTAGCGCATCTCCCCGTTCATTGAGTAGTTTATTGTCCACAAACGGTGTCAACTCGACTGGATTTTTTGAAATGCGAAAATCAAAATTCTTATCCCAAGCAATATAAATCAAGAGCCTTTCAATAGCGTGTAAGATAGAATTTTGTGGCAATGGCTCTGCGGGCACATCTGAATCTGTCAGATTTAAGTCAAACAAGGGTTGCAAGGCTTCGTACTTAAACCATACATAAGTCCCATAAGACATAACAAAAGTATGCATGTAACCAAAGTCAATCGATTTCTGACAGCCCATTTTCTTCCAGAGGTCATTCATTGCAGGTGCTATCTGATGCTCATTATAGGCATCGACAATTTTATTGTATCGGAAAAAGGTTGGAATATCCGCAATAACAAGACCTAAATCTGCTTTTTCCTGTAAGTTCGCTAAAATAGTGTTGGCTGGCTTAACCAACATAGCAATCAACTCCTTGCGCCACGACTCCCCTGCCCAAAAATCAGCTTCTTTTGATTTTTTGGTATGGAAGTGACCAATATAATCATAGGTTTCCAACTGCTCTTTGAGTTTCAGCATCGGTAGGACATCTCGTCCGATATTACCCGTGACAAAAATCTGAGCTGACCGATCAAAAGTTTCCAGAACTTTTTCAATCTCTAACCGTTTTCCTTCGATGTCTGTCGTGATAAATAGGTCGTACTCAAACGGAAAATTAGCAAAACTATCCAAAAACTCGGGTAGCAAATCAACATAAAATACGTGTAAATGAACAGCTACCCTTTGTCCAGACTGAAACGATTGACTCGCTTCTTTCAGGTATTTACGTCCCAGTAGATATTTAAAGTCTGGGTAGTTAATCTTAGACATGTGGGAGACAATCAGCTCGACCGGATAATCTGTTGTTTGCTCAATCTCATCCAAAATGTAGGGAGTAATATGCTGATTTGCATCAATGGTTTTGACCTTGATAAAAGGAACCTTATTTTTCAAGATAGCAGTCGGATTGTAGTAAGAAAAATCCGGGTGCAACATACCTGTTGTATCTGCTTCTACCGTATCAAAGACAGTCTTGTATCGGAAACCGGCATCTAAAAGATTGGTCGTTACTTGTGTCTCATAGTTGTCAATGACATCCTGTACATCAGTGACGTTCTGTACCTTCATCCAAAAATCTTGAAATGCAGTGGAACAAATAACAGGATTTGAAAAAGACAAGTAATAACTTTGAATATGTTCTTTAAACTGTTTGTTGGACCTAAAATTGGTCATTCCCCAGAAATCAACGGAGTAATCTTCTTCAAAACGGTCATATACTGGCTTCATATCCCATAAGGGACCAAAGCAGGTATCGTTCATTAATGTGATGGAATCATACTCTTTTAAGGTTTCAAATCCTACAAAACTCATTCCATCACGCCAGGCTGCAAAGTCAAAACCACTATTTTCACGTTGGATGAAATCGGTAATCAGACCTTTTTGACGCAGCTCTTCTTCCTTTTCGAGTGAAAAATCACTATTTGAAATAAACACAAGACGTGAAAAAAGAGGACGCATATGAGTTAATTGGTACTCCACATGAGAACTGATGTCATTGAATTTATTAAAGTGAACATATAAAAGCAGACGCTTCATTTTCTTCTCCTAAAGAAATTAATAATTTTGGTCGAAATAATCCAACGTCTAGAGCCAACGACAGCATGGTATTGTTGGGTAATAGTTTCTAAATCAATTTTTTGCTGTTCAACCAATCTTTTTAGTGTAGATAGTTCTTGGTGTTGTGATAATGATTGGGAGGTTAAGGTGTTGACCATCTGTGTTTGTGCGGCTACTTCTTGTGCCAACTGATTTCCAATATACTCTTCAGAAAAAATATTATCAACATCAAACATCTTGTATTCTAGTCGAAATGCTTTACCGTAGATTCCCTTTGGTAACTCATAGACTAACTGTGGATCCGGCTTAATAAATAAATATTGATGACCTGTCACAACACCATTTGTATAACTCGGTAGGACTTCTGTCTCTGTATCCATCGCAATTAGCTTAGCATACTGATAATAGCTTGGTCGCTCAGAGAGGTCTACCCGGATACGATGACAATCCTCTGAGACACTAAAGTAAATAACGTCTTCTTTCGCTAATAGATAGTGCAGTGCTGATTCTTCTGTAAAACCATGTTGGTTAGTCTCACTATAAATAGAGACACGCTCAAAACCAAGCTGGGCCAAACCTGTTTGTTGTCGAGTCAGTTCTAACTCATAGCGATTATTCCGATCCAATAGAATCCGTAACATTTCTCGATAATTACTCTGTGGGTACTTATCTAGATATTCATTCTGAGTTTCTAATAATTTATTAAAACGATTTTCCAGCTTTTGAAAATCCTTTGGTCGCGAGTCAGAACCCAGATTGATAACGTAAGCAACAGTGGATTCTGGTAAATATGCAAGCTCTGTTCGTTGGAACAAATCCATCTGAAGATTGAAGGTATCATCTGAAGTTGATAAATCTAACAAATCATTAACTTCGATCATTAGTTCTCGCTCAACCAGCCAAGTCGAAGCCATGGTAAAGCCACGCGTCGCCAACATTTTTTCAAAAGAATCAGCTAAAGGAATCGCACCTGACTCAAACCCAGAAGCGGAAACAAATTCTCCCTCCTCATTATAAATATCAAAGTCTGTATTAGACCAACGTGAGTTTGGAGTGGATTGGAGCAGTTTCACTTGCTTTTGCAGTTTCTGAGAGTCTATCCAAAAATCATCTCCATCCGCACGAGCAATATAAGTACCCTTTGCTTCCTGGCAAACAGAAACCCAGGTTTTTGAAATACCTTGGTTTTCTGAGTGAAAAAATGTCCGAATCTTTTCAGGATACAGCTCCGCATATCGTTTGATAATGCCAGGAGAACCATCTGTCGAGGCATCATCTACCAATAAAATTTCGATAGTAAAATCTGCTTCTTGCTCCAAAAAGCCCGTAATTGTCTTTTCCAGCCAAGGCGCCTTATTGTAAACAGTACAAACAATAGAAACGAGAGGTGTTTCTGTCATAATGTCCTCTTTTCACTAGTCTCTAAACGTCCAACTACCATTTCGTTGAATTAAACCACTTGCTGAATCAAGGGCAGATTTATCATCAGGAGCAATGTCGTCACGGCTGACCATGATAATCGGTGTCTGGGTCGCATCAGAGAATGCTAGCATTTGCCCATCTTTATCCCGAACAGTTACTTCAAGCTTCATTTTTAAATCATTAATAGATTGTAATGAGCAAGTATAAAAAACGGTCTTATGCCCCTTACCCGATTGCATAGAATCCATAGAATTATCATTGTATATCCAGATGTTACGGTCAATATCTGTTAAAGATAAGGCAATATAGGTCTCCAAATCTTCTACTACATCGTATTCTATTTTAAAACGAATGGCATCTTTCGGAGTCATTTGACGAGAAGAGAGTAATTCCAAAGAAAAATTCTCCACACGAATGACTTCTTCTGCTTTCTCTTCTTGAGGTGTTTCTTCATCCATTTCTTGATGAAGCGGAACAGTGTTATCAAAACTATATTGATTAGCTACGTTTTCTGGATTACCTATAGCTTTAACCAAACCATGTTCAATTAAGACGGCCTTATTACAGTATTTCTTCACAGCACTCATATCGTGTGTAACCAAAATTGTAGTTTTACCAGATTTTTTCCGCTCCATAAAGTAGTCGTTACACTTACGTTGGAAAGCTTCATCCCCAACAGCAAGAACTTCATCAAGAATAAGAACATCACCCTGAGCCTTAATCGCCACCGAAAAAGCCAGACGTACTTGCATACCACTTGAATAGTTTTTGAGCTTCTGGTTCATAAACTCTTTTAGCTCAGCAAATTCAACGATGTCATCATACATGGAATCGATTTCTTCAGTTGTAAAACCAAGCATAGCACCGTTTAAATAGACATTCTCACGCCCAGTCAGCTCCGGGTTAAAGCCAACCCCCAACTCAATAAATGATACCAATTTGCCGTTGACTATCACACTTCCCTTTTCAGGTGTGTAGATTTGAGAAATGATTTTGAGCAAAGTAGATTTCCCAGAACCGTTTCGGCCCAAGATACCAAAGAAATCACCTTGTCCCACTTCGAAAGAAATATCCCGAAGGACATGTTGTTCCTTGTAGCCCTTGATACCACGAAAGCGATTAACTAAAGTGGTCCTCAAACTATGCGAACTCTCTGTCGGCAAACGGAAATACTTGCTGACATGGTCTACTTTTACTGCTAATTGTTTTTCAGTCATTATAGAATCTCCGCAAATTTCTTAGAATGTTTTTGGAAAACAAGCAAGCCAACCACAAATACCACAACTGGAATAAGGTACGGAATGGCCACAAGCCACTTGTTATGAATAATTTGCCAAGTTGTGATATTGGCTGGATCTATGACGAAATAACGTACATCTTGAATAATTTGCGCCAAAGGATTGAGCATCATGATTTTAGATGCTAGCATACTTTTATCCATCACTAAGGAAAGTGAATAGATTATTGGTGTCGCGTACATACCAGCTTGCATAATGACTTCCCAAATTTGTGATAAATCACGGAAGCGAACAAAGAGTGTAGATAACAAAAATGCAATTCCTGTCGCTAGCAAGAACAATTCTACAAACAAAGGCAGGGTGTACACAATGTTCCAAGTAAATTGTACACCGTTGAAAATCGTAAATATAAGTACAACAATCAAGTTGATAGCAAAATTGATCCCAGCACCACAGATAGCTGACAAGACCACGATTTCTTTAGAAAAATTGAGTTTTCGAAGAAGATCTCCCCGTGTCACAATTGACACCATTCCCATATTGGTAGCTTCTGAAAAGAAACTCCACATGACATTTCCTAACAACAGAGCCACTGGGAAATGAGGGACATCATTGCCCAAGCGCAAGAAATGAATGAAAACGACATACATAATTGCAAACATCATAAGTGGTTTCAAAATCGACCATAAGTAACCAATGACCGACCCCTGGTAACGCAATTTAAAATCTGTTTTGATCAATTCACGCAATAAAATGCGGTTTTTCTTGGAAAATAAATCCATTCTTACTCCTTATATCCAATTTTTGTCACCATCAATGTCATGAAGACTAGGGTGTGGAAGGCTCTATTTTTAGAGAAGCCGTAGTGTTTCAATACTCTAAGCCGTTCAGAAAAGGGGCTGTCAAGAAGTCCGATATAGGCTTGGATGAGTTGCCTCTTTTGGGCTGGTAATTCGAGTTTCAAAAGTTGCCTAGCTTGCTTTTGACTAGATGTAATAAGCCACCAATATTTTGCAATGAGTCTATGAGGACGAACCCAATTTTTCATACGTTTAGAGAGAGTTCGAGCACCCAAGACATTATTGCTATGCTGACGATAGAGTTGAGTTGGCTGGTCAATATAAATGAGTTTCCCCATTGCTGCTGCGATAAGAGCTAGGTACCAATCGTGCATGAGGAGTTCGTCAGTCACTAACCAAAGGTTAGCTAACGACTGATTAATCATCATGGTCCCACCTGTCACAGTGTTTTCAGTTAATTCCTGTAGCAGGGTAGTATTGGCATGGTGAGACTGGGTACGGATCATACTTTCATGTAGAACTTGAAGCTCTTCATCAACAACCTTAAGGTCTGTATAGACGAGAAGGGGCTGGTCCGATGATTCTGACTCAGCACACGCTAAGGTTACTGCTATTTTTTCTGGTAACCAAATATCGTCCTGGTCTGCAAAAAAATAGTAATCTGACTCTTGATGCTTGACTAAGTGGTAAAAACTTTTAATAACCCCCAGATTTTGACGGTTGTCAGCATTAATAAATTGAATACGGGAATCTTGCTGGCAATAGTCTGTAATGATTTGGGGCGTTCGGTCACTGGAGCCATCATCACGAATGAGCAAGGTCCAGTCTTGATAAGTTTGTTGACGAATGGAGTCTATTTGCTGAGCAATGTACTTTTCGCCGTTATAGCTAGATAGGACGATTGTCACGTTCATGTAAAAATAATTCCTCGTACTCTCTCACGATTTTTTCCCAAGTGTAGTGTTCTTGGATGCGAGCCTTGGCAGTTTGGCCTAGTGCCTTATAATCCTCTTGTCCATCAATCTGATTGATTAAATTGGCGAGACTTCCTGCCTCTTTGGTCCAATAAAGACTTGTTTCTGACGCAACTTGACGATTAAATTCTACATCCAAGATAAGGTTGAGGTCTGTATGTGCTAGCGCTTCAAGGAGTCCTGGATTGGTCCCTCCGACTTCATGTCCGTGAATGTAACCAAAGGCTTGCTCACGAATATAGGTTAATAGATGCTTGTCATAGACCGTCCCCACAAACTTAATCCGTGAATCCTTATCAAACTGGGTTGCTTGTCTGAGCTTCTCAAAATAGGCATTCCCCTCGTAGTTACAGATTATCAACAAATCACGTGTAGTCTGGGAAGCCATGAATTCTTTAATAGCGGTCTCATAGTTGTTTTCTGCAACAAAACGACCAACGATCAGATAGTAGTCTTTTTCATTGCTCTGCCATTTTTTAAAAAACTGCCGAATAGCACTATCATTTGCCGTTAGGGGTGAACTACTCGTGTCTGTTCCATAAGCAATACAGGTTGTTTCGGTCCAGGGATAAGACTGCTGGATATAGGTTTGAATAGCCAAATTATCTGCAATCACAAGATCAGCTGTCTTGGTCATGGCCTTCTCAGCATACTTGAGATAGGCTTGTACAGGACGCGGCCACTTGCTACGTTTCCATTCCAAACCATCTGGATTGATGAAAAACAGTCCTCCAATGTCATGGATACGACGAGCTAGAGGAGCCATAAAAGCACCAATGGTGTTCCCTAATACATAGAAAACGGGACGTTGCCACTGCTCTTTCTTGGCTAGGTTCAGGGCATGTTGAATCGCCATGGCATCGTAAGCCATTACGCGAGCCGGCCCAAGTTTGGGAGGATTAATCGTAAAACAATCGACACCACTATAATCAAAATGCTGACCGTGGTGCTCATCAGAAAGGCAAGCAATATGATACTGTATCTCTGGTGAGACACGATTTTGAACCAGTTCTTCTACGAATGTTTCAAAGCCACCATACTTGGCTGGCAATCCACGACTACCGATAATAACAACGTGTTGCATCCTTCAACTCCTCTCAACCTCAATTTGCTAAACAAAGTCACAAAACCCCATTGTATAACTACTCCATTTTAACATATTTTTGTCAAAATAGGGAGAGAAAAGCAGAGGAGCTAGAAATGTGAGCATTGTAGTATATATTGTAAAGAAAGAAAGGCCGTTAAAAGTGTTCGTTATTTGGATTGACCATGTAAGTCTTAAAAAAATGAATAATTTTTGACTGATTTGCTTAGTGTCTATGGCTGTTACACATTTCAATTTACTTTAAAGTCAATTGGTTCTTCCTTTCAATATAACTATAAAAAGGGGCTCTATAATTTCTGTAGTGGGTAGCTCCCCTGCAGAGATTATGGAGCCTTTTTGAATGTAGAAAAAAAGTCCCATATGACCTATAATGAAAAGCGAT
>NZ_JBHRZV010000033.1:0-53934 GCF_042649745.1 Streptococcus caprae
GTCATTGATCTTCTTCGTCAATGGTGGTGGGGTTACCGTTACTGGAGGTGTATCCTTCGTGGTATCCGGGGTACCATCAACGTGGGATTTGTTTTGGTAGCTTACAGTCGCTGTGTTAGGGATCTTAGCGGTTGTCACACCTGCTTTGATGTGGGCTGTAATCACTAATTCAACTTCCTTACCTGCCAAGTCCTTAGCGTTGGCGAAGTCTTTCATCGTTGCTGTGACGTTTTGTCCGTCTACGGCAACATCGAAGAACTTAGCTGCGTCACCAAGAACGTCTGCGTCAACGACTGCGATGTCTCCATTTACGCTATCGCTGATCACCAATTTCTTGTAGCTTGTAATATCTACAGGAAGGGTAGTCTTGATGTTGTATGTGTATGGTGCTTCGTTGAGTGTATCAAGGTGCTCAAGAGTACCGTTGATCTTCTTCTCAACTGTTGGGTCCTCACCTGGAGGGGTTACTGTAACTGGCGGTGTTGGAGGTGTATCCTTAGGCGGTGTTTCACCGTCTGGATCTTCTTCACCATCAACGATTGGCGTGTTACTGAAGGTAATCTTAGCCGTGTTAGGGATGTTCTGACGAGTCACGCCTGCACGGACTTGAGATACAATCACCAACTCAACTTCTTGACCGGCAATCGCTGCCGCTGCCTTGAAGTCCTTGATGGTTGCGGTCACAACTTGACCTTCTACCTTCACATCGAAGAATTTCGCAGCGTCGCCAACAATCTTAGCTGACTTCGCTTCCAAGTCTTTATCAAGAGTATCCACAATCACGTAAGACTTGTACTTGGCAATGTTGCCAGGAACGACTGTCTTGATGTTGTAGTTGTAGTCTTTCTTGTTCTCGATATCAAGGCTATCAAGTTTGTCATTGATCTTCTTCGTCAATGGTGGTGGGGTTACCGTTACTGGAGGAGTATCCTTCGTGGTATCCGGGGTACCATCAACGTGGGATTTGTTTTGGTAGGTAATCTTAGCTGTGTTAGGGATCTTAGCGGTTGTCACACCTGGTTTGATGTGGGCTGTGATCACCAACTCAACTGGCTTACCTGCCAAGGCTTTGGCATCCTTGAAGTCCTTCATGGTCGCAGTCACGGTTTGACCTTCTACCTTCACATCGAAGAACTTAGCTGCGTCGCCAAGAACGTTCGCACCGGCAACCGCAATCTCACCGTTCACCTCATCGCTGATCACAAACTTCTTATAAGAAGTAATGTCAACTGGAAGTTTCGCTGTGATATTGTATGTGTATGGTGCTTCGTTGAGGGTATCAAGGTGCTCAAGAGTACCGTTGATCTTCTTCTCAACTGTTGGATCCTCACCTGGAGGGGTTACTGTAACTGGCTTAGTTTCCTTCTCACCGTCATTACCTGACTTGTTGGTATAGGTTACCTTAGCCGTGTTAGGGATCTCCTGACGGGTCACGCCTTTACGGATTTGAGCTGAAATCACCAACTCAACTTCTTTGGTCGCAAGTTCACCTGCATTGGCGAAGTCTTTCATAGTAGCAGTCACTACTTGACCTTCTACCTTCACATCGAAGAATCGAGCTGCGTCACCTGTGATAACTGGAGTACCTTGGATAGCCAAGTCTTGATCCAATTCATCGGTGATCACAAACTTCTTGTAGGCTGTGATATCAAGCGGAAGCTTGGTCGTGATGTTGTAGTTGTAGTTGGTTTCAGTTGCTGTATCCAAGTGTGTCTCTGTCTTGTTGATCTTCTTCTCAACAGTTGGATCTTCACTTGGAGGGGTTACTGGAACTTCATTAGAGTCCTTGTTTTGACCTGGCTTATCACCTACAGACAAGTTAGCCTTGTTGGGGATCGCGCCGTCTGCGTTCAAGAATGGTTTCAGAGCTTCTGCTGTGGTACCGTCCTTGATCTTAGCCTTGATGGTCAAGGTCACTTCTTTACCGGCAAACTCAGCCAATTTTTCAACTGGGATAGAGGCAACAACCTTACCACTTGCGGCATTCGCATCTGCTGGGCTTGTTACTGTACCTGCTTCAAACTTGGTCTCAGTGATGGTCAAGATGTCCACAAGGTCATCGGTCAATTCAAACTTAGTATAGCCAGTTGTGTTTTCTGGGACAGTCACTGTCACATCGTACGTGAACACTTGGTTCATCGTATCAAGAGTCAGAGCGTCTTTAGTATCAACCGTCTTAACTGGTTTTGGCAATTCACCTGGAGGTGTTACCGTAACTTTATTAGTTGGTTTTTCGCCCTTAACATTTTTACTGTCAGTATAGTTGATTTTCGCAACGTTAGGAATGTTAACGGTCTTAACATCTTTATTGATGCTTGCTGGAATTACCAATTCAACTTCTTGACCGGCAAAAGCAGCGGCAGCCTCAAAGTCTTTAATAGTTGCTGTAACTGTTTGACCTGACTGTTCAACAGTAAAGAAGTCTGCAGCAGCTCCACTGATAGTCGCTTTTTCAACTGCACCATCTTTAACAAAGAATGACAATTCCTTGTTCAATTCATCAGAAATAACGAATGACTTATATGAACCGATATCTGTAGGAAGTTTCACAGTAACGTTATAAACGTAGCGACCTTCATTTTCAATATCCAAGTGGTCAAGTTCTTTGTTGATTTTCTTAGTCGGTGTTGGAGGAGTAACTGTTACAGGATCAGTTTCCTTAGTTTTCTCTTCATCTTTACTATTTGTAAAGTCAACACTTGCCTTGTTCTCAATAGTCGTACCAATAACGCCGACTTTAACTTTGGCAGGGATAATCAACTCAACATTAGACAATTTAGCAAGATCAGCAAACTTACCTTCTTTGACAGTGGCAGTGACAAGTTGGCCTTCTGTCTTGATGTCAAAGAGAGCTGCTGTTGCTTCGTCTTTAATAGTAACATCGCCCGCAATAACGAGGTTGCTATCAAGCGTATCTTTGATGACAAATTTCTTATATGTTGCAATATCCGTAGGAATATCCGTTACGATATTGTAGGTGTAAGGAAGATCATCAAATGTTACGAGATTATTGAGACTACCATTGATTGTTTTCTTAATCTCAGGTTCAGTTGGTTTTGGAGGTGTAACCGTTACTTCGTTAGAAGTAATTGGTTTGTTTCCATTGAGGGTTACATCAGCCGTATTCGGAATCTTAATTACACCATTTTTAGTGTATTTAGAAACATCGGCACCTGAACGAATCTTAGCCTTGAACTTAAGAACAATGTTCATTTCTTGGCTTGGATCTTTGTCATAGTCTTTTTCAACAAGGCTGTTCAGAGCTTTGATTTTGCTTGCATTACCGAAATCAACTGTAATCTTATTATCTTCAATCGTTGGTTTGGCACGAGATGTGTAATCTTTTGCACCAATAGAAACTGTTTCAGAACCTTCGACGATTTCAAGTTCAGATACAACTTGGTCTTCAATCTTGAAGGAATCAACAAGACCTGGCCAAGGAACCGTTACTGCATACTCAAACTCTTCAGCTTGTTCTTTAAGATCATAGTGTTCTGCGTTGTTGACTGCTTTCTCAATCTCAGTTACAACTGGAGGTTTAACATAGACAGCATTAGAGTTACGCATCGTACTCTTAGACACAACTGTCTTACCGTCATCAGCGTATTTTGTCGCATGCTCATCATTGTTAGGTGTGCTACCACCATTCCACATGATAGAAGCTTGGTTTGAAATACCGTATTTCTTGTTTAGGTTAAGGATTTCGCTATAAGCTTTTGTACCTTGTTCACGGTATTCGGCCTTAAGTTTAACCGTTACGACCAAACGTGCTTGTTTCATGACAAGACCATCGTAAGGTCCTTTATCTTCTGCCTTGGTTCCTTTTTTCTCAGGAATCTTAGCATAGACAACCGTACGGTCGTTCCCTTTTGCGTCTTTTTGAGTAACTTGCTCTACCTTATAGTTCAAGTTGAAACCAGAAAGGTCTTCAACTTTGGCATCAACAACCTCAAAGCGATAATCGAGCGGATCAACCAACATGGCGTTTTCTTTCCACTCGTATGGTGAGTTGTTGAAGCGGTAGTTTACAGTGTAAGTGAAAGTCTCATCTGCAGCTGTCAAGTTAGCGCCATAAGCAGGCTTTTTAGACAGTTTCAAGGGATCATCAATTGTTCCAGCATCGTTAGATGTATCTTGGTCAGTGATAGTCTTAGTTGATGAAGGGTAGCAATATTTAATCTCTTCAACTTCACGGGTTGTCGGAGTCTTGCCACCAATTTCAGCAGTTTCATAGTTACCAACTTTGAACTTACCTGTCAACTGAGGAATAGTGATAGTTTCTTTGGCTGGGGTATAGTCATCTGAAGGGTCTACTTCGTCATCTTCAGATACATTTTCTGACTCTGTTTGCTTACTTAAATCATATTCAAAGTTGTTGTTCCCCGGATTAAAGACGCTTTCAGGGACTGAAATTGTTACTTTATTGCCAACTTGTTTAACTGTACCTCGAATTTGTTTTGTCAAATCTGTTGGTTCTTCAACCACTGTTTTGTTGTTAATTCGAACAGCGTCAACTGTATAGCCATCAGTAACTGTAAAATCCCCTTCAACATTTTCACGAACCATGGCGGCAGCTACAGCTTTTAGAACCTTCTGAGCAAAGAGATCAACATTTCCTTGTTCATTAACATAGAGGTCAACCTTCTCACCTGTGACTGGGTTTTCCTTCACACCAGATGACATGGTCTTGAGAGAGTCTTGGAAGGTCTGACGAACAGAACGAGACTCACCGGTCTGGATATTATAAGCTGTCAGGTAGTCTTGTTCGTACCCCTTACCATATTGTTGCGCCACAACAAAATTGGGCTTGTCTTCCCAGAAACCAATAACAACATCAGAGTTTTCTCCAAGTTCAGCTTTGAGTCTAGTCCCTCTGTCTACTAACTCCTTAGAGCGTTTCACAAAGTCTTGAGCACCTTCTGCATAGTTGAAGTAGTAATAGTAATAACCGTTATTTACATATGTAGTATAGTCTTTTCCATTAGTTAATCCGGTTAGTTTGCTAGAGTCTGTTGTATACCAATTACCATTGGTGTCTTGTCGGTCAAAACCATAAGTTTTAGCAATAAGACCCCAACGATAATCACTCTCATCAATAAAGACCTCTGTACCGTTAGTATCACGGTATCCATTAGCAACTCCATCAGTAATTAAGAGGAATACTGTTTTACGTTTATCATTATGACCAGCTGCCTGCTTGGCTGCCAAATAATCTCTAACAGCGTCGTCAATTGCTGGAACGGTTGGTGTGCCCCCCTCGGCCGCAGCTTTATTGAGCCTCTGATCAATAAATGACTTCAACTGAGCTTGATTAGAAATTAGAGATGTCTTATTATAACCATATGTACCTGCATCTAATGTGTAACTTGCACTGTCGCTAAAATCATTTCCTCTATAGCGTCTAACAGTATCCAAGCCCTGATAGGTCGCAATCATAACACGGTCCGTCGTGTCAGGGTTGTCTGTAAAGATTAATTTAGGATCTTCATGCTTGTAATCTGCTGCTGAAACTGGAGTTGTCAGAGTTGTCAATGCAGCATTAATGTTTGCAATGGTATTTTTGAAGGATCCCGATGTATCCTGCAAGATAACCAAGTCGATTGGTTGGCGTGGGAGTTCCCACTTGACTTCTTCTGTCGTCTCAATGACACGCTGACAGCCGTTTCGTGAAATCACCGGTTCCGACGTCGTTGTTGTTGTATCCACAGCGGATGCAACATCATAGAGCGAAAGAAGAGTTACAGGCAATGCTATACCAAAGGTAAATAACATGCCTAAAAATTTAATTAGCTTGCGCTTCATAAATGTCTCCTATAATTACTTTTTCTTCAGTTGTTGCTTAATAGTTTCCTATATTATAGTAGACTATCTAGCAACTCCTTTAGTTCTTTTTCCTCAAGTTCCGATACTGAAACTTGTTTGACAATATGATTTTTGTCGACGAAATAGGTGGTTGGAATATACTCCACCATAAGACTGTCTGCTGCCGTCTGGCTCTGGTCAAAAAAGTAAGGAAAAGTGAATTTTTGTTCCTTAATATATGACTCCGCCTGACTTTGCGGCTCATCAGCCTCATCCGTTAGGTTAATCATGACAAAATTAATCTTGTCCCCGTATTCTTCATAGACCTTTTGAATGACAGGGAGGTGTTTTTGACAATGTGCACACCAACTGGCCCAATCCACGATAATCATGGGCTTGTCATAGAATTCTTGGCTAGATACTTCCTGGCCCTTACTGTCAGTAACAGTAAATTCAGGTAGTTGCTGGCCTATAAGCTCCATGGCCTTTATCTCTTCTTCTGTATTCTCTTCAGTAGTTGGTTCAGCAACCTTAGCCGCTTGGGCTTTTTCCGCTTGAGCCTTGCTATAAAAATATCCAAAACTAGAGATTCCTAAGACAAACACACAACATGCTGAGATAACCCACCATTTGTGCGATTTTTCCATAGTCGTCCCCCCTTTCATATTAAATTGTCTATGATGAACGTCTTTAATTTTACTACACAATTTAAGCAAAATCAAGGAATTTTAGAAAAATTTAAGGTTAAATTTCGAATATTTCAAGCAAAAAAGCCCACTTCATGGGTTTTTAACCATTTTCTAATGTGTATAACAACAATATATTAACTTAGGTTAAAAAATTAGAATTTTTCAGGTAATCACAATTTTATACGGCCGTCCTAGTAATATTATTAAATTAATTGTCCGATGAAGAATTTCCTCTCCATAGCAAAAAGTATACTGGGATAACTCAAAACAATTCCTAAACCTTTTATTTACTCTGTTTTCTATGTACATATAAAGTCTTTGAATCCATAATAAAAGCCCTAAGATATGACTATGCTCAGGGCTATCTATTTAATCAAAGTAACGAATCAAGGTTTTTTCTGTAAGAATATCCGAATAGGTGTACGATTCAACATAGGTGTTACTAATGGCTCCAGCTTCACTAGATTGATCACTGTACTCAACGATAAAGAGGGAAGGGTATACTTCCGTCAACCGACCAATTTTATTCTTCTCGCGTTTCCGGCCGTTCTCCAAGGTCAATTCAACTTCTTGGCCTTCATGTGCCTTGATTTCCTCTTTGATTTTCTTCATTTTTGCAACATCTGCAAATGCATCACTCATGGTAGTTTTCCTTTTCTATTGTTGTTCAAATGGGGCAATGCTCGAGAACTTATTAAACTCTTTTTGGAAAAGAAGTTTTACAGTTCCACGGGCTCCAGCACGGTTTTTCTCCAAAATGACCTCCACTGAGTTATCTTCAAGGACTTCCTCGTTCGGGTCCTGCCCTTCCTTACGGTAATAATCCTCACGGTAGAGAAAGGCCACAATGTCTGCATCCTGTTCGATAGAACCAGACTCACGGATATCAGACAAAACAGGGCGTTTGTCTTGGCGTTGCTCAACGCCACGCGAAAGCTGGCTGAGGGCGATAACTGGAACCCGTAATTCCTTGGCTAAAATTTTCAACTGACGGGAGATGTCAGAAACCTCTTGTTGACGGTTCTCAGGACGTGTTCCCGTAATCAACTGAAGATAGTCAATCACAATAAGCCCCAGACCACCGTCGATTTCCTTGGCTAACTTACGAGAGCGGGCACGAATCTCTGTGATTTTAATCCCTGGCGTATCATCGATATAAATTGGTGCCTCAGCCAAGTTACCTTGTGCCAAGGTCAAACTCTGCCAATCTTGTTCCGTCAACTGGCCCGTCCTCAGGCTATGTGAATCGATTAAACCTTCGGCAGCCAGCATCCGGTCTACCAAGCTTTCAGCCCCCATTTCCAGAGAGAAAATCGCCACACCCCGCTTTTGCTTGGTTCCAACATTCTGTGCTATGTTAAGTACAAAAGCTGTCTTTCCGACTGCCGGACGTGCAGCAAGGATGATCAATTGATCAGGGTGTAAACCTGTTGTAATCTTGTCAAGTTCGCGGAAACCTGTCGGCAATCCCGTTACATCACTGGTTTGTTTAGCACGAGCTTCAAGGTTTTCATAGTTTATTCTCAAAACATCTGAAATCTTACGGAATCCGCTAGAATTACTATGCTCATTGATATCAATTAAGGCCTTCTCTGCACCAGAGATAATTTCCTCTGACGCTAAGGAGCCGTCATAGGCTGAGTTGACACTATCTGTCAAGCGTGTAATAATACGACGCAACATGGATTTTTCAGCCACAATCTTTGCGTAGTATTCTGCATTAGCTGAGGTTGGCACACTATTAATCAACTCAGCTAAGTAAGAAATTCCACCGATGTTTTGCAGGTCTCCCTGGCTATCAAGAACTGCCCGAACAGTCGTTGCATCGATCGCTTCATTGCGATCATTCAGTGTTATCATTGCCTGGTAGATAACACGGTGGGAATATTTGTAGAAATCTTCTGGTAGGACATACTCCATCACGCTGATTAACTTATCTGGCGTGATAAAGATGGACCCTAGGACAGATTGTTCAGCTAGTACATCATTGGGCTGAACTCTCAATTCTTGAGTGTCTGCCAAAACCTGTTACCTCCAATATCAATGTAAGTTTACAACATTGTCAATCTTGATTTACAAAACCGAAAATGTTGTAAACCCTCTAAATTTATTAAGCTTCTGTAATTTTTAGTTTTATAACTGCGTCAACTTCCTTATGGAGCTTGACTGGGACATCCACAAGTCCAATAGCTCGGATAGGGTGATCAACTTGGATATGGCGTTTATCAATCTTAAGACCAAACTGTTCCTGCAGTTCTTCTGCGATCTTCTTAGCTGTGATTGAGCCAAAGGTACGACCGTCTGGGCCTACTTTTTCGGTAAATTGAACCTGTGTTGCTTCATCTGAGAGTTTTGCTTTGATGGCCTGTGCCTCTGCTAAAATCTCAGCAGCATGTTTTTCTTCAGATTTTTGCTTGCCGGCTAATTCACTGATAGCTTGGTTCGTTGCTTCTTTAGCTAAGTTTTTCTTCAGGAGAAAGTTTTGAGCATAACCAGTTGGAACTTCCTTGATTTCGCCTTTTTTTCCTTTTCCTTTAACGTCTGCTAAAAAGATAACTTTCATACTAGGTTTCCTCTTTCTTAATTTCTTGTTGAATATGAGTGACCAAGGCATCATAGGCCTCAGAAATACTCAGTTCTGAGAGTTGACAGGCTGCTAGATTGAAATGCCCACCACCCCCAAGTTTTTCCATAATCCGCTGAACATTTACAGTACTTTTACTACGAGCAGAAATAGCAACGTCATAGGTGACATTTCGTGTAATGACAAAAGTTGCTTCAATTCCAGCCATGGTTAGCAGGGTATCAGCAGCTTTGCTAGCTATAACATTGGTATAAGTCTTATCCTCAGTTGCAGCAGCGACGATAATATTTCCATTTATGCGCTCTCCTCTGAGAATAAGTTCATTGATTTGACGGTATTCATCGAAGTCCGTTGCAGCAATATTTTGAATCTCAACACTGTCAGATCCAAGTGTCCTCAAGTAAGATGCCACATCAAAGGTTCTGCTGGTCACGCGCGTTGAGAAATTCTTTGTATCCAGCATGATACCTGCCATGAGTATACTTGCCTGCATGCGGGTAAGACGAGGTCGCAAGTCTTGGAATTGGATAAGCTCTGTTACCAATTCAGAGGCGCTAGAAGCACCGCTTTCGATGTAGGTCAATACAGAATTTTTTGGAAAATCCTCATCGCGACGATGATGATCAACCACAATCACCTCGCGAAATTGACCCAATAGCTCTTGAGACAGTGTTAAAGCTGTTTTAGAGTGATCGACAAGAATCAACAGAGCATTGTCGGTGACTTTCTCTAAGGCTTCTTCAATGGTGATTAGATTTGTTTTTCCATCATCCTTGAGTCGAGATATCGCTCGGGCGATATCAGGGCTCATTTGCTGTTCATCGTAAACAGCATAAGTCTCTTCAATCAATTTGGAAGCGAAGAACTGCATTCCGACAGCAGAACCCAAGGCGTCCATATCAAGATTCTTATGACCTACAACAAAGACAGAATCAACAGACTTTATCTTGTCTGAAATCGCCGTCATCATGGCACGAGTCCGTGTCCGAGTCCGTTTAATATTAGTCGCAGAACCACCACCGAAATACTGGAAGTCCTTACTGTCGTCGTTTTCCTTGACGACAACTTGGTCTCCTCCACGAACGAGTGCCATATTAAGATTTTTTTGAGCCATTTGACCAATTTCATGATGGTTATGGTCTCCAAAAGAAATCCCCATACTCATGGTCAATGCCAATTCTTGTTCTTTGGCTTGTTGGCGAAATTGATCTAGAATCTCAAACTTATTTTTCATAAGATCGCTGAGGACAGCATAGTCTGTAAAGAAGTAAAATCTGTCCTTATCTAAACGACGATAGAAGATCTTCTTTTCTTCCGAAAAATGAGAAATAAAATTTGCGATAAAAGCGTTAATTGTGGAGACTTCTGAATCTTGAAGGCTCTCTGTCACGTCATCGTAGTTGTCAATCGAAATCACACCGATTACCGGACTAAAATCGCTGAGTTCTTGAGCTTCACGAACTACAGAAGTTCCCTCAAAAAAGTAGAATACTCCAGCAGCCAAATCAATAGCTGTCGTGTATTTTTTGTCCGCAATCTCCAATGTACTGTTAGCAGTAGATGTTTTTCGGTTTTCAATGGCATCTATGACCGTCTGCAAATCGAAATCGCCTTTATCTGTCGAGAAAATCAACTCAGCATAAGGATTAAACCACTCGATAGCTGTCGTCAAGACATCGAATTTGACAACACCGACAGGCATCTGAGACAAGAGACTCTTGAGACTCTCCTCCGTTTGGTCATTCAGTTCCTCAAGCTCTTCTAGCTCCGTCAATTCATAAATCTGCTTTTGAAGGTAAAGCATCCCTACCATGAACGCAATAGCTAAAAATAGGATGATCATGAACCCACGTGGGATTTGAAAATTTCCTGCTAAAAGCGCTAAAATTCCAAATACGATGAGGCCAATCATCACAAGATGAATGGTCGCTAAACGAATTTTTTTCATTAAACTAAAACCTCTTAAGGTATAATTATACCACAAAAAGCCCCTAAAACCTAGGGGCCCAATCCTTTTGACCTAAATTTTTTTGATTTTTGATAATAAGTTTAAGCCACGGCAGAGCTGGCACCTAGTAACCCTTAGAATTAGTCCTTAAAGTACGGTAATTTCAGCAATCGAGATGAAATTACGGTCGCTACAATAGCCTTAATTGTATCCCCTGGGATAAAAATAAGATTGGACAAAAGCATCTCTACAAGCGGTGCCTCGGTATAGTAGGATAAGTAAACAGCTCCTAAGACATCCACCAAAACAACACCCGCTAAAAAGATATTGATAAAGGTAAGTGGAAAGTTTTCTTTGCCTAATAGGCCTTTTAAACCACTATAGGCAAGAGGAACAACTAACCAAGCAACAACATAGCCAGCTGTTGGACCTACCATCACTGATATCGTCGTACTTCCTCCCGTAAATACGGGAACAAGAAGACCAATTAAGAGAAATAGTAAGACAGCTAGACTCCCTTTGCGACCACCTAGCAACATCGCTACCATCATAATTCCCATGTTTTGCAAAACAATCGGAACAGGAATAAAACCGAGCGGAATAGCCGGCATAAAGCCTAAAACAACGATTAAGGTCGTCATCAATGCAATATGAGTGAGGGTTCTAGTTGATTTCATCTTCTAAAGACTCCTTTGAAAAATAAATCAAGGCATGTAGTTTACACTTGGGGTTAAAAGGAGAAGTGCAGTAGGGACAGGCTCCTTGCTCATATTGGTCTTTCGTAAGCAACTTCTCACAGACTCCACATAGAACAGGATAGATCTCTGTCGGTAGACTAGCCCGAAAATGGTGATCTTCCATACTATCATGGCACTGATAACAAGCATAATAGCGTTGGCAAGCTTGACATTTAAGTGAGACGATATCCAACTCCGTATGATAGTGTAGGCATCGACTCTGACTATCTAATCCCAATCCGTAAAACTTCATAACCTTTTTTCCTAACTGTTTATTAGTGTAATGAATTTACGATACTTTGTCAACCTGTTTTTTTAAAATGGTTAACTTTTTAAGACTCCATAAAAAATAACACAAAATTTTATGGGAAAATAGCTTTTTTAGAAGTTTATAAACCTCGGATTGAGATTAAACATTAACCTGTATGATGGGTGTAAACTTTATCTCAGCACAAAGACTAGGAAGAGGATTTATATTTTTTTTTAAACTATGCTATAATATGGGTATAGAAAAGCTGTCCTAAAAATGAAAAAGAAGTGACTTATGACTCCAATAAAAATTGATGTGGTTGCCGTTCCTTTAAGTGGGCATCTCTATCCAATAATGGATATGGTTCGACCTCTACTCGTAGATAAACGCTATAAAATCCGACTATTCACTGGACCTCAAAAAGCTGACATTGCAAGACAAGTCGGCTTTGAGGTCCATACCTTTTTAGAAAATAGCATAGAAGAATTTAAAAAAGTTGCCAACAACGAAAAGCAGACAAACCTATTCAGTGCCTATCGTCAAATTTCCGACAGTGTCGATATTATCAATGAAGTCTCCGATTTTCTGCTACAGGAATGGGCGATTGAAAAGCCTGACATTGTTCTAGCTGATTTTATCACGCTCTCCCCTGGCTTGGTTTGCCAACAGTTGCAAATCCCGTGGATTACAAGTATGGCAACCCAATTTGCAATTGAAAGTCAAGATGGTCCTCCCTGTTTTTTTGGTGGGTGGAAAAACGAAGACAATTACTGGGCACAGTTTCGCAATGCCTGTGGGCGTCAATTAACCCGCCTTGGCAAACGAATTGTCGCTTTTTTGCTCCGCAAAAAAACAGCTCGCTATGCCTTTAAAATTTATAATGAAAAAGGAGAAGAATCCATCTATTCTCCCTATTCTATACTGGGATTAGGAATGCAAGAAGTCGAATTAAAAGCTGGATTCCCAGAGCATTTTGTCTGGGCTGGTCCTGCTTGTTCCTCTTTTGAGCAATCCCATCAATTACCCTTAGATTTAATCGGTAAAGGACAGAAAAATATCCTCATTTCTTGTGGAACGCAACTTCAATGGGGCAAAGACAACCAAATTGAAATTGCCCAACGACTGGGAGAGTTACATCCAGATTGCCATTTTATCGTAACTCTTGGAAATGCAAAAAAGATGGCAGAAGCACCAAACCCACTAACACCTAACGTTACTGTTGTCCAATACCTCCCTTATACCGAATACATTCCCCAGATGGATTTCGTCATCCACCATGGCGGAGCTGGAATCTTTTATAACTGTATCAAGTATGGTAAACCTGCTCTGATTTTACCACATGACTATGACCAGCCTGATTTCGCTGTAAGAGGAGAAGTTGCGGATATTGCCTACATCTCAGATAAAAAAGACCTTGCCAATATTTGTAAACAATTTGAACGTTTGATTAATCGTAAGGACTGGTTTGCTTTGAATACCCTTCAAAAAACATTTACGAGCTACCACCCCTCTGAACGGCTAAAGGAGGAAATTGATCGTATTTTGAGCACAAGAGAGTCCTAAACTCTTGGCTGTATTCGCTTCATATCGAGCCTTGACTATGAGATACTATAAGAGGCTTGATAAAAAGCCTCAGAGATCGTAAATGGCTTAGAATGACGTCCCCAAAGAACGTTGATTCTAAGCCATTTTTATTTTAAAATTTTATCTAAAAGGTTGAATTTTGAGCTTTTCCCAGCCTCTCTCTATCATTCTTCCTTGGTTTTATGTTTAGAAATTGATCGACTGCGGCCTTCCAAATACACCATCAAGATGGAGATATCTGCTGGGTTAACACCGGAAATCCGGCTGGCCTGTCCAATAGTTTCAGGGTTGATTTTCTTGAATTTTTGACGAGCTTCTGTTGCGATACTGTCAATGTCATCCCAGTCGATATCCGCTGGAATGCGTTTTTCTTCCATACGCTTCATCTTAGCAACCTGGTCAAGGGCCTTGTTGATATATCCTTCGTACTTAATTTCCGTTTCAATCAGCTCAATTAGCTTGGTATCTAAATCTTCTGCCGCAGGCCCGATAAACTGAACAGCAGTAGCATAATCAATCTCTGGACGACGCATAAATTCCTTAGCAGTCATAGCATCTGTTAACGGTTTGAAACCAAGAGCTTGAACTTGTGCATTGGTTTCTTTAACAGGCTTAAGCTTGATACTATCTAGACGCGCCATTTCACTATCAAATTGATTTTTCTTGATTTCAAAGCGAGACCAACGGGCATCATCTACCAAGCCTACCTCACGTCCCAAGGCAGTTAAGCGCATATCTGCATTATCATGACGGAGGATCAGACGATACTCAGCCCGAGATGTTAGGAGACGATAGGGTTCCAAGGTTCCTTTGGTTACAAGATCATCAATCATGACACCGATATAAGCATCGCTCCGTTTGAGGATAAACTCAGGCTTCCCTTGAACCTTGAGAGCAGCATTTATACCCGCAATCAAGCCCTGACCAGCAGCTTCTTCATAGCCTGATGTTCCATTTGTTTGACCGGCGGTAAATAGCCCAGCGATAACCTTTGTTTCCAAAGTTGGACGAAGTTGGTGAGGTAAGACAATATCGTACTCAATGGCATAACCCGTCCGCATCATCTCCGCATTTTCAAGCCCCTTGATGGAATGCAACAAGTCTTTTTGGACATCTTCAGGCAGACTGGTTGACAGACCTTGGACATAGACCTCCTCTGTATTACGCCCTTCTGGCTCTAAGAAAAGCTGATGGCGATCCTTGTCTGCAAAGCGGACAATCTTGTCTTCAATGGAGGGACAATAGCGAGGTCCAACCCCCTTGACAATTCCTGAGAACATGGGAGCCCGGTAGAGATTATCATTGATAATCTTATGACTAGCTTCATTCGTGTAGGTTAACCAGCATGGAATCTGATCTTGTAAATAATCCTCGTCACGAGACATAAAGGAGAAGTGGTTAGGTTTTTCATCCCCTGGCTGGATTTCCGTCACGGAGTAATCAATAGACGACGCCTTAACACGTGGTGGTGTCCCTGTCTTAAAACGACCAATTTCCAGCCCTAATTTCTTGAGATTATCCGCCAGAGTAACTGAGGCTAGGCTGTTATTTGGGCCAGATGAATACTTGAGTTCACCCAGGATAATCTCACCACGAAGAGCTGTTCCTGTCGTCACAACGACTGCTTTTGCGGAAAAAGCCTGACCTGTTGCGGTCACAACTCCCGTCACTTTGCCATCTTCGACCAAAATATCGTCAATCATGGACTGGCGGATGGTTAGATTTTCCTGCTGCTCAACCGTGTGCTTCATATTACGGGCATAAAGTTCCTTATCAGCTTGGGCACGCAAGGCACGCACCGCAGGACCTTTCCCCGTATTGAGCATCTTCATTTGGATGTAGGATTTATCAATGTTGACACCCATTTGCCCACCAAGTGCATCAATTTCACGGACAACAATCCCTTTTGCCGAACCACCAACTGACGGATTGCAAGGCATAAAAGCAATCATGTCAAGGTTGATCGTCGCAAGCAAGGTCTTGCATCCCATTCGACTAGCAGCAAGCGAAGCTTCAACCCCAGCATGCCCTCCACCAATAACAATAACATCGTAATGTTCTGTAAAGTTCTGTGTCATTTTCTCAATAGCAGAGCTGTAAATCTACTCAACTCTACCTTATCCTTTCTCATTTTAATGCTTTTCAAGGTTGACAATATGTGTCAAGTTATTATTCCAGTCTTTCAGTGCTGTCTTGAGAAAGGCCGGTTTGAGGTCAATCCTGTCAAGCTCATCAATGGCTACCCACTCACAAGCACGTTTCTCGTTATCTTCCACCATGGTCGTGTTCGGCTCAGTGACAGGCGTGACTAGGTAGTGGAATTCGATGTTGTGGAAGTTGACACCAGATTGACAGAAGGCGTTCTCCACGACAAAAGCCAGCTTGTCAACCCGAACCTCGCAGCCGATTTCTTCCCTTACTTCACGCTGGACAGCTTCTTCTGTGGTCTCACCAACCTCAACCGCCCCACCAATGGCGTAATAAATTCCTTCTGATGCTGAATTGCAGAGATAAATCTTTCCATCACGGACAATCAAAGCCGTTGCCCGAACACCGTAAACCTGATTGTCAACATTAGTCCGAAAATCCATCACTTAATTCTCCTCTCTATTAAAGATATGTTGGAGCTGACCTGTCCAGTTTTTCAGTGCTGTCTTGAGAAAACTAGGGTTAAGATTGATCTCATCTAAATCGTTGATAGCAACCCACTCACAGGTCCGATTTGTTCCACCTTCCATTACCACTGGATTAGGTTCAGACAGTGGTGTCACCAGATACAGAAACTCGATTTGATGATGCATAACATCATTAAGTGTAAAGTGATTTTCAACCACAAAGGCTAGTCGTTCAACAGTCACTGCCACCCCGATTTCTTCTGCCAACTCTCGTTTCACAGCTTGTTCCGTCGTTTCACCAACAGCAACCGCTCCACCAAGGAGATAGTATTCTGATTTTGGTGATTTGACCAAGTACAAGGTCTTATCTCTTATCATCAAACCAGAAACCCTAACAGCAAAACTAATGTTGTCAACCTTAGTCCGAAAATCCATCTGTCTCCCTTTCTCGTCACAAAAAAGCCAAAGCCATGATTGCATGCCAAAAAGACACACAAGACAATGAGCTTTGACTTTCATCGTGTTGTTAGGAATATTGTAGCAGAAAACGGACTGGTTTTCAAGTTTCAATGGCTTCAATTAAGCCAATTAATTCATAATTAGTTGCATGTTTCTGGATAAACTCATGTAGAAATTGCCTTCCCCAAATCTTTTGAATCAACTCTACGGGTAGTTCTGGCAAAATCTCTTTGAAACTTCTTTTGGTGATTCGATTCAATTCATCTAACAAAGACGCTTCCTGACGTTTTCGACCTGCGTCTTGCTTAGGGTAACCCACACCAAACTCACCATCAAATAGCTTCTCTAAAGTGTACTCTAAGTTCAATTCAGCAGACCAGCGAACATTCAATCCTAATGGAAACGACACCACATTCCCATTATTTATTCTTCCAAAAAGGAAAGCATCTTGAGGTGTTTGGACCAGACCACATTTCAAACCTGGCAAGCTATTACAAGCTAGCATCATGCCTTGACCTGAGGAACAACCCGTTACCATAAAATCTAAACTACCACTTTCGATTAACAAACTAATCATGATAGCAACTTCCGTATAAGAATAATTTTCTAACTCACTTGGGAATACTCCCAGATTATAGACTTCATGAGTTTCTCCAGCTACTTTTTGTACGGTTGAAAATAGCAGTTCATTTATTTCTACGCGCGTACTTGCTTGTATCACACCAATTCTCATTTTGTAACCTTTGCTTTTTCTATTCCCTTAAATATACTGACAGGACTCTCCATCCTTGTAAGCCATATCAATCATGCCGCCGCCAAGGCATTCATCCCCGTCATAAAACACAACGGCTTGGCCTGGTGTGATAGCACGTTGGGGTTCTGCAAAGAGTACCTCTGCCTTGTCACCCTTAACCTTGACAGTCACTTTACTGTCTGGTTGACGGTATCGAAATTTAGCCGTGCATTCTAGGGTAAATTCGTCTGGCATGTCCCGTGTAAAGTGAACTTGACTGGCCTGTAAAGAAGTTGACATGAGGCTCTCGTGGTAGAATCCTTGTCCGACATAGAGAATGTTTTGGGACAGGTCTTTTCCAACGACAAACCAGGGTTCATTGTCGCCACCGATTTGTCCACCAATGCCCAGACCGCCCCGTTGACCGATGGTGTAGTACATGAGTCCAGCATGCTCGCCCATATCACGTCCGTCAACCGTCATCATGCGGCCTGGCGTGGCTGGCAGATAGTTGCTCAAAAATTCTTTGAAGTTTTTCTCACCAATAAAGCAAATCCCTGTCGAATCTTTCTTTTTAGCCGTCGCAAGACCTGCCCGCTCTGCGATTTCCCGAACCTCAGTTTTTTGCAAATGGCCGAGCGGGAACATTGTTTTCTGTAGCTGTTCCTGAGAAAGCTGACTGAGGAAATAGGTCTGGTCCTTGCCATTATCCGCCCCCCGTAGCATATGAACCGTTCCGTCTGCGTCACGAGAAACTTGTGCATAGTGACCAGTCGCCACGTAGTCAGCTCCCAGGCTCATAGCATAGTCCAAAAATGCCTTGAACTTGATTTCCTTGTTGCACATGACGTCAGGATTAGGTGTCCGTCCAGCCCGGTACTCCGCCAAGAAGTACTCGAACACCCGGTCCCAATACTCTTTTTCAAAGTTGACAGAGTAGTAGGGAATGCCCAATTGGTCTGCCACCGCAGCCACATCCTTGTAGTCTTCTGTGGCTGTACAAAAGCCATTTTCATCGGTATCGTCCCAGTTTTTCATGAAGATACCAACGACGTCATAACCCTGCTCTTTTAAGAGTAGAGCTGTCACAGAGGAGTCTACTCCCCCACTCATGCCGACAACGACACGCGTTTTCGAATGATCAGTCATCTGAAAATTCTCCCATCTTTTCGTTTTTTTACGTACGATTTGAAGGTCGCCGTTCTCAAAAGTCGATTTGAAGGTCGATTTGAGGCGTATGAAGGATACGCGAACTACATTATACCACGCTAAAGCATTAAAAAGCTAGGATGAAAATTTTCAATAGGTATCCCATTTTCTAAATGTAAATTTCTGCTATAATAGAATTGTTTATAATCTGGTGACAATTCAAAATTTCACTAAGAAAATCTGCTTGAAAGAAAGAAAAACTATGCAAACCTTACGATTTCAGTCTGTCTTTGATATTATTGGACCAGTTATGATTGGACCATCTTCCAGCCACACGGCTGGAGCTGTCCGAATTGGCAAGGTTGTCCATTCAATTTTTGGGGAAGAGCCAGAATCTGTGACCTTCAGTCTTTATAATTCCTTCGCTAAAACCTATCAGGGACACGGCACGGACAAGGCTCTTGTTGCAGGAATCATGGGGATGGACACAGATAATCCAGATATTAAAAATTCTCTTGAAATTGCCCATCAAAAAGGCATTAAAATTTATTGGGAAATTCTCAAAGATTCCAACGCACCCCATCCTAATACTGTAAAAATCATGGTTCGTAAGGGCGATAAAACCATGGGAATTACAGGCGTGTCAATTGGTGGTGGAAATATCGAAGTAACTGAACTCAATGGATTCTCAGTTTCTCTTAAAATGAACACACCAACTATCATTATTGTACACCAAGACGTTCCTGGTATGATTGCACGTGTAACAGATATCCTATCTGCTCACGATATCAACATTGCTCAAATGAATGTAACCCGTGAAAGTGCCGGGCAAAAAGCCATCATGATTATCGAAGTTGACTCACGTGACTGTCAAGATTGTGTCAAGGAAATTGAATCTATTTCTCACTTACACAACGTCAACTTCTTTGACTAGAAAGGTTTACACATGTTTTACACGATAAAAGAACTAGTTGATCAAGCTGAGACTCAATTTAAAGGTAACGTTGCAGAGCTTATGTTAGCAACTGAAACTGAATTAACTGGTAGGACTCGTGAAGATAATATTACCATAATGGAACGAAATCTTGAGGTCATGCTATCTTCAGTTGACAAAGGGTTGACAAATAGTAAATCTCTCAGCGGTTTAACAGGTGGAGATGCTGTCAAGATGGATGATTATATTAAGTCTGGTAAGGGACTTTCTGACACAACTATCTTAACCGCCGTTCGAAATGCCATGGCTGTCAATGAACTCAATGCCAAGATGGGCTTAGTTTGTGCTACACCGACTGCTGGATCAGCCGGTTGCCTCCCTGCTGTGCTGTCAACAGCGACTGAAAAACTGAACCTCACCCATGAAGAGCAAGTTAACTTTCTATTTACAGCAGGGGCTTTTGGACTAGTCATTGCCAACAACGCCTCCATCTCAGGAGCAGAAGGAGGGTGTCAAGCTGAAGTCGGATCGGCCTCTGCTATGGCTGCCGCTGCATTGACTATCGCAGCTGGAGGTACTGCCTATCAGGCCAGCCAGGCCATAGCCTTTGTCATTAAAAATATGCTTGGTCTTATCTGCGATCCTGTGGCTGGCCTTGTTGAAGTCCCCTGCGTTAAACGAAATGCTCTCGGATCATCCTTTGCCTTTATCGCTGCAGATATGGCCTTAGCTGGAATCGATTCTCAAATTCCAACTGATGAGGTTATTGAGGCCATGTACCAGGTTGGTAAAGCTATGCCTACTGCCTTTAAGGAGACTGCCGAAGGGGGATTGGCAGCGACCCCAACAGGTAAGGCTCACATGAAAGCTATTTTTGGAGGATAAGATGTCAACAACTGTTTACTTTGTTAGACATGCTGAACCTAACTATCAAAATCATGATGATGCCCAGCGAGAACTGACAGAAAAAGGTCTTCAAGTCAGCATTAAGGTCACTGAGTATCTAAAAGATAAGGGTGTTCATCAAATCTATTCAAGTCCTTTTAAACGCGCAGTCGACACGATCAAACATCTTTCTGAAACCCTCAATCTTCAAATTCATCAAAAAGAGGACTTTCGAGAACGTAAAATCGACAATGTTTGGATTGAAGATTTTGACAGCTTTGTAAAGCAACAATGGCAGAATTTTGCTTATAAATTAAAGGACGGTGAATCTCTTGGAGAAGTTCAGGAACGTCAAGTCAGAGGACTCAATGAACTCCTTGTCCTCCATCCAAATGAAACTATTGTTGTAGGAAGTCATGGGACTGCTCTGTCAACCTTGATCAATTACTATTCTCCCAATTTTGGCTTACAAGAGTTTCAGAAAATTAAATCTATCTTTCCTTTTCTTGTCAAATTTACCTTTACACAACAGACTTGTCTATCTGTTACCCTAATCAATATCTTGGAGGACCCTGTTTATGAAAAATCTCTTGTTTGATTTGGACGGAACCCTTATCGACTCTAGTCCTGGTATTTTAAATGGCTTTCGCTATGCCTTTGAAAAACTTGGAATTGAACAACCATCTGTAGAAAAAATAAAAACCTTTATGGGACCACCACTTGAACAAAGTTTTCAAGAATATTTTGCTAAACCTGAAGACGTTGACAATGCTGTCAAGGTTTACAGAGAGTATTACCTTACCAAAGGCATGTATGAGGTGTCCTTCTATCCAGGTATTGAAGATTTACTCGATTGTCTAAAAACGCATCCTGTCAATCTCTTTGTTGCAACAAGCAAGAAAGAAGAAATTGCTATTGAGATGCTTGAAAACTTAAAAATTGACAACTACTTTACAGGGATTTATGGATCTACAAGTGAACGCCATAATAAATTCGCTGTTATCGAAGCTTGTTTACAAGACTATCAACTCGGTATAGAGACTAGCTACATGATTGGTGATACCAAGTATGATATGCTTGGAGGGAAAGAGGCTCAACTAACTTGTATCGGGGTAACATGGGGTTACGGCTCTCAGACTGACCTAGAATCACATGGTGCTGATATCATTTGTCACCAACCCGAAGATATTAAAAAAGCATTTGGTTTCTAAAAACCAAATGCTTTTTTACTTATTGCAAGCCCCAAGCTGATAGACCTTGAGCATTGTAGGCATTGATAGCTGCCTGAACCTGATCATCAACAGTAGCAGTAGAACCCCAACCTGGCATAGTTTGGAAAAGCCCTGAAGCACCTGAACTATTGGCTGCTGTATAATCTCCGTTTGATTCACGTGCAATGATATACTCCCAAGTTTCTTTAGAAACTCCAGTCGCTGCTGCCATTTGAGCTGCTGCCGCTGAGCCTACTTCACCCGCAGTATTACCATTTGTTAACGTGTAAGAGGTCGTTCCGCTTGTATTACCGGAATAAACGACTTGCGTATTTGTTGCTTGAACTTCTGTATAAACTTGATTGTCAACAACTGTACTTGCTTCAGTTGTTAAATTTTCATCACTAACAGCTACTTCAGTTGACTCTACAATCTGAGTTGTTGACTCAGTTGTCTGTAAAGCTTGTAATTTTTGAGCATAAGATGATTTAGACAGTTGTTTAAAAACAGAACCTGCAGAACTTACTTTTAAGGTTTTCGTAGTTTCCGCATTGGTTAAAGTCTTTGATTGACCTAACCCAATGACAAGAACAAGTCCCAAAATCAATTTAAAAACAAGCGACAAGTATTGTTTGTTTGATAGTTTAGATATAATTTTATTCATATTATCATGTTACTAATCTTTTGTTACAAATTTGTTAACTTATAATTACCAAGTTGTTGTAAACGTATTAAAAAAGGCGATAAATATTAAATTTAAAGCCTTTTTTGAGTTTTTGTTGTCCTATTCATTGACAAAATATTGACACTTTACAAATAAATTGACAGGTTTGTCAATTTATTCAAAAATAATCTAGCCTAGCCTAGTCTAGTCAAATACCTTTTAAATTAAACAAAATAATTAACTCCAGTATTAACCTATTAGTACCATCCGTTGTTATTCCAGAAGCTAAGGGCTGCTGACCAAGATCCATACCTATTTGCTACATAAGCATCCGCTACCCGCTCCTGATTTTCAGCAGAAGTATCACCATTGAGATAAGATAAAGTTAATTGATAGCGACCATAATATTGACCATTTGTAGCTGTATAGGAGCCACTCGACTCTTTTTGGGCAATGACTTCCTTAGCGGCATAGTCTGCTGCGCTATAAGTAGCCGTATATGAGCCTGTTGTCATAGTGACACTTCCATCAGCACTTGTAGAGGTTGAGTCTTCAGTTGATGTTGCAGACGAAGTAGTCGTCGTCAATCCATCAAGCTCCAAAATTTGACCAACTGAGATAAGATTAACATTGCTAATTTGATTTAACTGAGCGATGCTCTCCACCGTTGTTTGGTGTTCACTTGCAATTTTTGAAAGCGTATCTCCAGATTGAACTGTATAACTATCTGCATATGCAGCTGTTCCTAGTGAAAGTGCTGTGGCCATAATTACTCCGGCAAGGGCAAATTGTTTTTTTGATTGTGTTATAAGCATAAATGCATAAACTCCATTTCTTTCAATGATGTTGTCTATCATAGCCCTTCTCTATTACAAATAGGTTGACCTTGCGTTAAGAAGTTAACAATCCTATTTTAAAGAGATAAAGAAAACGCCTACTTATCGGCGTTTTTAGCTTTTTTTAAGGAAAAATAGCAGAGCTCCTAGCCCCATCATCATCAAAATTACTAAACTATCCTGCCATTTCCAGTTTAGAATACGATACTTGCTCCGTCCATCTCCACCCTGATAGCCCCTTGCCTCCATAGCAATCGCTAGAGCATCTGCCCGCTTAAAGCTAGAAGCAAAGAGTGGAATTAAAATCGGCACGATAGCCTTAATCCTTTGCACCAAGCCTCCCTCATCAAACTCTACTCCACGCGCCTTTTGAGCATTCATAATGCGTGTCGTATCGTCCATCAAGGTAGGTACAAAGCGGAGACTGAGAGACAGCATCAAGCCGATCTCATGAACTGGTACCTTAAGTGGCTTGAGAGGCTTCAGAAGAGACTCTACAGCATCTGAGAGACTCAGTGGCGTGGTTGTTAATGTCAGCAAGGTTGAAAAGAAGATAATCAAGACAAACCGCATAAAAACAATCCCAGCCTGTTGAAGACCCGTATCTGTCACCTGCAGCCATCCCCATGCAAAAAGTGGCGTCCCTTGTCGATTGAAGAAGAGTTGAAAGGCTGTTGTAAACAAAATCAGGCCCACCATAGGTCTTACTCCCTTAAAGAAATAAGAGAATTTTACTCCCGACAAGGTTATAGCAAGTAGGGTAAAACCAAGTAAGATAAGATTGGTTAATAGATTGTTAGCCCAAAAAATGACAAGGATAAAGAGAAACATGGCCAAAAGTTTACTACGCGGGTCCAAACGATGAATGACAGAGTTCCCTGGAATATACCTTCCTAAAATTAAACTATCCACCTTGAACCACCTCCGAAAACTCCTCTAAAGAAATTGGCAAGGCCGTCATCTCTATACCTCTTTGACGCAGATTATGAGCAAATTTAGTAATTTTAGGAACTCCAAGTTGCTTACTCTCTAAAAAGTCAACTTCTTGAAAAACATCTCTTGGCTGACCAGAGGTTACTAAACGTCCCTTTTCTAAGACGTAAACATAATCTGCAAAATCAGCCACATCATCCATCAAGTGGGTCACAAGGATAATTGTCATGCCTCCGCGATGAAGGCTCTTAAAAAGGGTCATCAGGTCCTTACGCCCTTTGGGATCTAGGCCTGCTGTCGGTTCATCCAAAACAAGATACTTAGGTTCCATGGCCAAAATACCAGCGATAGCGACCCGCCTCATTTGCCCCCCCGAAAGTTCAAAGGGATTCTTCTCAAATAAATCCTCCGAAATTCCAACCATGGTTAGTTTTTCACGCGCAATCCGTTCAGCTTCCTCAGGAGTTTTGCCAAAGTTTTTAGGTCCAAAAGCCACATCTTTCAACACCGTCTCATCAAAAAGTTGACTTTCAGGAAACTGAAATACAAGGCCCACCTTTTGGCGTACAGACTTGATATCCTTATTTTTAGACTTTGGTTCAATCATAACATCATCAACCACAACCTCGCCTCTAGAAGGAATTAATAAGCCATTCAGCAATTGCATAATTGTCGACTTACCGCTCCCTGTATGACCAATAAAAGCCGTATAAGATCCATCTACAATTTCCAAGTCAATATCAAAAAGGGCACGACCCTCAAACGGCGTCCCTGCTTGATAACTATAGCTTACCTGTTTGAGAGCAATGCCCATAATTCGTTTTCCAATTCCTTTTCTGTCAAATAATTAGCCGAAAAAGTCAGGCCATATTCTGCAAGTTTATCAATCACTTTTGAAGTAAAAGGACTTTCCAGTCCAAGGTCTAACAAGTGGTCTTCCTCTGAAAAGAGCTGACGTGGAGTCACATCTGAGACAATTTTCCCTTGCTTCATGACCAATACACGATCACTAAGTGCAACTTCATCCAAATCATGGGTGATAGAAACAATTGTCATCCCATATCGCTCACGAATTGCCTGCATGGTCTTAATCAATTCTAAACGTCCTTCTGGATCTAACATGCTGGTCGCTTCATCCAAAATAATCACTTCTGGTCGCATTGCAACAGCACCAGCAATCGCTACCCGTTGCTTTTGACCTCCAGACAAGCGGGCAGGTTCTCGTGTCATGAACTCGGTCATTCCGACCAATTCCAAGGCGTCCTTGACCCGCTCTGCCATCTCGGCGTGAGACACTCCCTTATTTTCCATCCCAAAGGCAACGTCGTCTTCAACAGTTGCCCCGACAAATTGGTTATCTGGGTTTTGAAAAACCATGCCAATCTTCTGACGCACATCCCAAACCGTATCCGGACTTAATGTAATCCCACCTACAACAATTTGTCCTGATTCTGCTGCTAAGAGACCATCAATCAAACGAACTGTCGTCGATTTGCCCGAACCATTGTGACCAATAATCGATAGCCATTCCCCATGTTTCACGTGAAACGTTACATCCTCAAGGGTGTAAGCGGGTTGTTCACTATCGTATTTAAAGTAAAGATTGGAAACATCAATCATGTTGGTCATTAGCTAAAGGTATCCTTGAATAAAAACAGTGCTCCCTTGAAATAATCGTATCCTGAGTAGAGGGTGAAAAAGAGCGAAATATAAAGCATAGCAGTACCTAAAAACGGCACATGGCAGAGCAGTAGAATGACCGCAAACATCTGAGTAGCAGTTTTAATTTTACCTAACATGGCAGCAGCAAGAACCTCACCACCAGTCTCTACCAAGAGCAACCGTAACCCAGTAACGGCTAACTCACGACAAATGACCAGAGCTGATACCCAAGCAGGTACCAAACCAAGGCCTACTAACATGATGAAGGCACTCATCACAAGCATCTTATCCGCCAATGGATCAGCAAACTTCCCAAAATTAGTCACAACCTGCCATTTTCGAGCCAAATAACCATCTAGATAGTCCGTTAAGCTGGCAACTGCAAAAATAATTGCAGCCACGATATGCCAGGCCACCCCCTCAAAGGAGGTAAGAATTAAAAATAAAGGGATCATCACAATCCTAATCAGAGTCAATAGATTAGGAATATTTTCTTTTTTTATCATTATCTTTCCTTATTCAACAACGAGCGTTACATAAGAAATTCCTGTTGTTGTTAATGCTGAAGTGTCTAATTCTTGTCCGTTAATCGTTACCTTAATGTCTGGTGTAATACCTAGGGTAAGCACTCCCTGAGTTGCACCTTCAGTTAACTTAGTTGTATAAGTTGGTGTTGTAGCGTTAAGCAAACTGCCAACTTCTCCAACATAATCATCTGTCAAAGATACCCAGCTCTCACCAGCTGTATTGGTTAATTCAAACTTAACTTCAACTGGTGTTGTCGTTTGATTCACATAAGCCGTCAGATACTCACCACCACCTTCAGTTCTGATAGTAGCTTTTGAAATTGTTGCATCTGAAACCGTAGTTTGGGTATTGGCACTATCATCTGATTGAGTCGTTGTTGTTACCTCAGTATTAGTGGCCTGCTTATTTACCCCCATAAATTGCTGATAGAAAGTGTATCCGACAAACCCTAACACAGCCAAAGCAACCAGACCTAATAGTCCTAAACCAAAATAAGATTTTTTCTTAGGTTTTGTAGTATGTTGTTCCTTACCACGACGAGAAAGTTGCGATGTTGCTGTTTCCTTAGGTACATTAAAATTAACGGTCTCCTGAGTGAGGTCAGCCTCTTCACTACTTTGGCCAGTTACATCTTCAACAATTGGAGTCTCATACAAAGGTTGAGATTCTGATTGATTTTCAAATACTACTGGTTCTTCTGAAAAGCTTAAAACAGGTTCTTCAAATTCTAATGGTGGAATCTCCATTGACTCTGAAGTCTGCCCACTATCAAAAATCGTACCTGAAGAATGAGTTAATGGAATAACTGGTTCAGAAATATCCAACTCTTCAACAGGTTCAAATAAAGGAACTGTTACCACTTCAGAATCTTGTGCTGCTGTATTTTGGGTTTGAAGTTCAGATTCCTCTGAAACTTCCTCAAGTGTCCCATAAAAAAGTTGCTGACTCTCAAAAACTTCAGAAGTATTCGTTTGTGAAGTAGATGTTTCACTCACATCGGTCGTATTTTGATGATTAACCTGATCTTCATTTTCATACAATTCTGGCGAAACCAGTCCTGATTTTTCATAAATAATTTCTGAAGGCAAATCAATAGCGTCTGCATAACTAAACAAATAAGTTTCAGTCTTGTCTTTTGGCAGTAGTTTCAATTGATCTAATTCAATCGCTAACAAATACTGGGTAGCAATCCCTGTTTGAGATTCAACATCAGAGATTTGAAGCCCTTTTGCTACACGATATTCTCTAAATAAATCTCCTAAGCTTTTTTCTATCATTCTACTTCCTCCACTGCTAAAATGAGTCCTTTCTATTATACCAAAAAAACAACAACCTGACCTAAAATCTATCTAGGAAAAATAGTAAAATCAGACATATCAGACTGTTGGAAAAAATCATTTCCCATTTGTATAATTTCAGAGAGAGTTAATTCCTGTAAAATCTCAGGAATATCATAATAAGTCTGCCCTTCCGTTGAATAAGCAACAAATTGATTGGCCAAATTATCAATAGAATCTAAAGAACGAATAAATTCACCGTAGAATTCCTTTTTAATTTCCAAAAGATGAACTTCATTTAAATCAGGACTTGTTGAAAAGTTTTTCAAGTATTGCTTAATTTGATTAACCATTGAAATAGGCTGATTAGTATCAAAAAGTAACGCAACAAATTTAAACCGTGGGCTTACTTCAACCTCGATATCAAATGAATCATTGATTTTTCCAGAATCATACCATTCTTGATAAATTTGTGAAGTCCACCCAAAAAGCATTGAAAATAGGAGTCTCAACGCAATTTTCTGTCGTAATACCTCACCCTCTTTTGGTAATGGCCCTCTAAATCCTACTGCAAGTTTAGCCATGCTAACATCCATTCGCATGGATTTACTAATTTGAACAGGTTCTAAATTCAAATGATGTTTCATCACATGAAATGATGGTTCAGTTTCCGCTATAACTTGATTTTGCATGAGAAAATGGTGCATTTTTCTCACATCAAAAGGACCAACTAATAACAAACTGAAATTTACAGGATTGTAAAAGAAGTTAACCATATCTTGTAAGTGCAACAATGTTGTCTGATTGACACTTTGTTCATCTCCTGCAATATCCTCAGATAAAGGAGTGTTGGGATAAAGACTCCTTAACAAACCACTGTATAGCTGAAAGTCAGGATCATCTTGATACATCTCAATTTCCTGTATGATAATCCCTTTTTCTTTTTCAATTGACATTTCTGTAAACTTTGGATTTACAACAAAATTTTGCAGTAAAGTTAAAGAATCTTCTAAATGATCGATCGTAGAGAAAAAATAGGACGTTTTTTCATAACTAGTGTAAGCATTACTATCCGCACCATGTTTTGTAAATAGTTGAGCTACATCAATTGAATCCTCACGTTCAAAAAGTTGATGTTCTAAAAAGTGAGCCAACCCCTTAGGATATTCTATGTGTTTGCCATCAACTGTCAATATGTTGTCAATGGATCCAAAATCAACTGTCAACATAGCGCTTGTTTCCTGAAATTCAGGCTTAGGAAGCAAGTAAACTTTCATACCATTATCAAGAACAGTAAAGTAAACTTCTTCACCTATAAAGGGATAAACTTTTTTCTTTAAGTTTCTCAATTTCACACTCCTTCTAGGAAGTAAACAGCTTGAAGCTTAACTTGATTGGCAATCGTTAAGATGTCTTCCTTAGTCACTTTTTCAATACGTTCAATCCATTCCGCAAGAGTTATCGCCTGATTTCCCATGACTAAATTACTATATTCCATTTCAATCAAACTTTTAGGATTATCAACTGATAATTTGGCGTTTGTCTTTAACATGTTTTTTGTTTGTTTTAGTAAGGTTGCAGAAAATCTTCCTTGTTTCACCGCATTAATTTGTTGCGTAATCAATTGCATCACACGCCCACGATTTTCTTTATCAATCCCCGCGTATACTCTAAACATTCCTGTAAAAATATCAAACTGACTGCCAATATTATAAGCTAAAGATTCCGATTCTCTAACATTAGTGAATAAGAGTGAATGAGAAAAAGCTCCTATCAAACCATTGAAAACAATCAAAGCAAAATGAGAATCATCACCATAGTGACGAGGGAAATAGTAACCTAATTCCAATATAGACTGATTAGCCTGAATTTGTTCAATTTTTTCTCGGGTCACGTTGACGTAGTCTTGATGATACAGAAACTCTAACTCTTTCTCACGAGGCTCAAAAGGAAATTGATGAACAAGTTGCAACATATGATAGTCATCAAAATTACCTAAAAGAAAGATATCAATTTTATCTTCAGATAGCATTCGTCTAAACTCTTGATAGGCCGTATAAGAATTTTCAGCCTCAATTGAATGTGTACTACCATATTTAGAAACCTGTAAAGCTACATCATCATAAAAAAGTTTATTCAATTCCAAATCACTATAGTAGAAATGGTCTTCCTGATCAGTTTCCAAATATTGAATTAAATTTGTTTTCTCCAAGTCAAAAGTTTTACTCTGGTATTGTTCTATCGTTGTCAATGGATTGTAAAGCACTTCATATAAAAAATCCATTATTTCTTTAAGAATATTTTCACCATTCAAGGCAAATGAATTGCCTACAAAATTAATATCAATATCTAAAATATGAACTCGGCCTCTCCTTGAAAGATGAGTGGAAAAACTCGCTCCATATAAGTTAGATAGCTTTTTTCGAAAAACTTGAGAAGTTGGATAAGTTGAATTTGCTGTCGCCATCATTTGAGCTACTAGGGCTCGCTTTGCAATTCCTTTTTCATCAAGTTCTCCTGAAAATCGAAAAGTCAGATGATTACTCTTAAATTTTTTTGTCTTAATAAAGTGTAAATTAACACCATCAACAATTCTCATAGTTTTTCCTTGTCTTTTATTTTGTCAGCCTCAATTATATCAAATAATTGGCTTATCTGCATTTCAAAACTTACATTGATGAAATTGATAGATTTGTCAATTAAATTTACATTGTTGTCAATCTATTGTTTTAGCATGAAAACTTATTATTTAAAATTCTATGATATAATAGTAACAGAAAGTTGAGGTTGGTATGAACTATACTTTATTTACAGAATTTATTACTTTACAGGCTCTCCTAAAAGAACTGGGTATTATTCATTCAGGTGGCGCTATCAAGCAATTTTTAGCAGAAGAAACTGTTTTATTTAACGGCGAGCTTGAAACACGCCGCGGTAAAAAAATCCGAATCGGTGATGTCGTTGAACTACCTAATCAAGGTTTAACTATTACCGTGCTCGAGCCGAGTCCAGCAGAGCGAGAAAACTACGAGGTAGACAAGGCTGAGAAAGAACGAGTTGCTGCTATCGTAAAAAAAATGAACAAGGAACGCAAGGCAGCAAGTAAACAAAACAAAGCAACTCCTAAAACAACCGGAGTCTACCGTAAACAAATCGAAAAAAAAGATACTAAAAAACCAGTAAGATTCCCAGGTACCTAAAATGTGGTTAGAAAGACTGAGTTTACACCATTACCGAAACTATAAGAATCTTGATATTGAATTTGCTCCAGGGATTAATGTCTTTGTTGGTCAGAATGCTCAAGGAAAGACCAATCTCCTTGAATCTATTTACTTCCTATCCTTAACACGGAGTCACAGAACACGATCTGATAAAGATCTTATCAATTTTACAGAAAAAGATGTTAGCCTCTCCGGCTTACTCCATAAATCAAACAGTAAAGTTCCCCTTGACATTATCTTGACAGATAAGGGAAGAGTTACTAAGGTCAATCATCTCAAACAAGCTAAACTATCAGATTATATCGGGACGATGACAGTAGTTCTCTTTGCCCCTGAAGATTTACAACTTATCAAGGGATCTCCTAGTTTGAGACGTAAATTTATTGATATTGATTTGGGGCAGATCAAGACCCTATACTTGTCAGACCTGTCAAGTTATAATCATGTTCTAAAACAACGTAATAGTTACTTAAAATCAACAGACAAAGTTGACACTATTTTTCTATCTGTACTCGATGAACAATTAGCGGATTTTGGTAGTCGAGTTATGGAACACCGTTTACAGTTCATCAAAGATTTACAGATTGAGGCTGACAAGCACCATCATAATATTTCCAATAAACTGGAACATATTCGTATTGAATATCTGTCTTCTGTAAAATTGACAGAAGGTGTAAATTTACGTCAAGCATTTGTCAATCAACTAGAAAAATCAAGACAACGTGATATCTTCAAAAAAAACACTGGGGTCGGTCCACATCGGGATGACTTAGCTTTTTTTATCAATGACATGGATGCTAACTTTGCCAGTCAAGGACAACATCGTAGCCTTATCCTATCTCTAAAAATGGCTGAAATTGAGCTGATTAAACAGACTACAGGTGACTATCCTATTCTCTTGCTTGACGATGTCATGTCAGAACTTGACAATCATCGTCAAACTAAACTTTTAGAAAGTATCACAGACAAGGTTCAGACCTTCATCACGACTACCTCACTTGATCACCTCAGTAAACTTCCAAATGAAATCAAGCACTTCAGCATTGAAGCAGGTGTGGTTATAGAGAATTGACACTTTTGTAAATGTGGATTTACAAAAGTGTCAATTCATGTTTGCACATATATAAAATGCCTCTAAATTAGATTTAGAGGCATTTTGCGTAACTATTTTATTTTACAGAGTAGTTTGGAGCTTCGTTAGTGATTTGAACATCATGTGGGTGACTTTCAATCAAGCCTGCACCAGACATTTCAATAAACTGAGCATTATCGTGGAGTTCTTTAATATCTGCCGCTCCAACATAACCCATACCTGAACGAATACCACCTAACATTTGGAAAACGATATCGCTAGCTGCACCCTTATAGGCAACGCGACCTTCAATTCCTTCTGGAACCAGCTTGTTAGCTTCATTAACAGAACCTTGGAAATAGCGGTCGCTAGAACCTTTTTTCATGGCTGCAATAGAACCCATTCCGCGATAGGTTTTAAACTTACGACCTTGGAAAATTTCTGTTTCACCAGGTGCTTCGTCTGTTCCAGCAAACATAGATCCAAGCATAACCGCATTTCCACCAGCAGCAAGGGCTTTGACAATGTCACCTGAGTATTTGATACCACCATCTGCAATGATAGTTTTTCCATACTCACGCGCTACAGCAGCTGCATCATAGATAGCTGTAACTTGAGGGACACCAACACCAGCTACCACACGAGTTGTACAGATTGAACCAGGACCAATCCCTACTTTCACCACATCAACTCCCGCATCGTAAAGAGCACGCGCTCCTTCAGCAGTAGCGATGTTACCTGCAATCAAGGTTTTATCTGGGAAAGTAGCACGAATTTCAGCAATTTTACGGAGAACTCCTGCTGAATGTCCATGGGCAGTATCAATAACAATCGCATCAGCACCTGCTTCAAAGAGGGCACGGGCACGATCAAAGGTATCTGAAGTTACACCGACTGCGGCAGCAACCAAGAGACGTCCAAACTCATCCTTGGCAGCATTTGGAAATTCAATGACTTTTTCAATATCCTTAATAGTTATGAGCCCAGCCAAACGACCGTTATCATCTACTAAAGGTAATTTTTCAATACGGTGTTCGTGAAGAATACGCTCTGCTGTTTCTAAATCAGTCCCAACAGGAGCTGTAACCAATTTTTCAGAGGTCATATGTTCTGAAATCAAGGAGTTGTAGTCAGAGATGAAACGCATGTCACGGTTGGTGATGATTCCGACTAGCTTGCGATTTTCCATTGTCTCAACAATTGGTACACCTGAAATACGATAAGTTGCCATCAAGTCTTCAGCCTCTTGGACCTTGCTCTCTGGTGTCAAGAAGAATGGATCAATGATTACCCCATTTTCAGAGCGTTTAACCTTGCGAACTTCTTCAGCCTGCTCTGCAATGGACATATTTTTATGAACAACCCCAAGTCCCCCAGCACGAGCAATGGCAATAGCCATCTTACTGTCTGTAACGGTATCCATGGCAGCGGTAATAATAGGAATATTCAGTGTCAAATTATCAGCCAGTTTCGTTTGCAGATTAACTTCGTTTGGCAAGACATGGCTTTCTGCTGGGATGAGCAAGACATCATCAAAGGTGAATCCTTTTTTCAAAAATTTAGTGTCCCAATTTGACATTGATTTGTTCCTCTTTTCTATTTTTTGACCCAAGGGTCTCTTGTATTTTACATATGATAACACTTTAAAAGATTTTGTCAAGAAAATTCGTCCTTAACTTTTTAAAGTTAGAATTCAGAAAATTTTGTCACAACAAATAATTAAAATACGTACAAAAAAATAATTTAATTTTATTTTGTACGTATTTAAAGTTTTATTATCTCAGAAATAATTGATTCCCATTGCTGCCTTTACTTCTGACAGGGTTTGTCCAGCAACCTGGCGAGCGGCTTCGCTTCCTTTTTCTAACATACGGAAGACCTCTCCCATGTCCTTGGCATATTCCAAACGACGCTCACGGATTGGAGCCAATTCCCGTTCTAGAACTTCCAGCAAGTAGCGCTTGGTTTTCACATCGCCAAGTCCGCCACGTTGATAATGTTCTTTCATCTCAGCAATCGTTGGTGCATCTTCTGATGTCCCAAAAATATCTAGATAAGTAAAGACCATATTGCCTTCGATTTGGCCTGGATCTTCAACACGGATATGATTTGGGTCTGTGTACATGCTCATGACTTTTTTACGGACGGTATCCGCATCATCTGAGAGATAAATCCCATTACCAAGGGATTTGGACATTTTAGCATTGCCGTCCAGACCTGGCAGGCGGCCTGCTTTTTCATTCTCAGGGTAGAGACCTTCTGGTTCAACCAAAACATCACAATTATAAGTGTGATTGAAACTACGAACAATCTCACGCGTCTGCTCAATCATTGGTTTTTGGTCATTTCCAACCGGCACTAAATTGGCCTTGAAAGCTGTAATATCAGCAGCTTGTGAGACTGGATAAACTAAGAAACCAGATGGAATGGACTCGCCAAAGCCTTTTTGGGCAATCTCTGTTTTAACGGTTGGATTACGTTCCAAACGAGACACAGAAACCAAGTTGAGGTAGTACATGGTCAACTCAGCCAACTCAGGAATCTGACTTTGGATGAAAATTGTTGACTTGGTCGGGTCGAGGCCAACAGATAAGTAATCAAGTGCCACATTACCAATCGATTCCTTGATAATTGCAGATTCCTTGGCATGGTCCGTCAGTGCCTGCTGGTCTGCTAGAAAGACAAACAGGTCATGGTTACCTTCGTTTTGCAAGCGAACGCGATTTTTCAAACTACCAATATAGTGTCCTAAGTGCAACTTTCCAGTCGGACGATCTCCTGTCAAGATAATTGGTTTTGTCATTCTTTTCTCCTTTACAATACATTGACATCAGTGTCAAGTTTCTATTTAAAATACTCTTCTTTGGTAAGAACATAGTGCGTCATCGTGACAATGCGTCCAGGTTCTTTTTTGTCTATCTTGGCATAGGGTTCTTCGTGGCTAAGCCTCATGCCAGCTTTTTGCATCACGCGCCCTGATGCTGGATTATCCTTATCATGTCTAGCCACTAAACAGTTCATCTCCAGTTCTTCGAAAAAAACTTGGATAAAGGCTTTTGCTGCTTCTGTCATGTAGCCTTGATTCCAGAATTGTTTATCAAGTGTATATCCAAATTCTGCTCGACCAACCGCTTCAACAATTTTGTGCATGTCTAAGGTTCCGATAAACTGTCCAGTTTTTTTCAGCTCAATCCCCCAGCGTCCAAGCGAACTGGCTAAATAGATGCTAGCAATAATATTTTTGGTTTCATCCAGCGATTGATTGGCCGCAAAAGTCCAACGCACATTTTCTTCATCAGAAGCATAGGAAAACATCTCTTCTGCATCCTGTAAGGTAACCGGACGCAGGAGTAGTCTTTCAGTTTCAATCACCGATAATCCATTAGTTTACGGTAGATATTTTTCACTATTCCTCCTCCTTTACACAAAAAATCCCCACGCAAAAACTAGCGTGAGGGCGTTAATTGACTAACACGGTACCACCTCAATTTAGAATGTAACTGTCAAACTGATTGACACACTCTCTTTACAGCACAATAAGGGGTGCTAAACCTGAAACGTATGTGTTTGTTTCACGTGAAACATCAGCCCATTTCAACTACTCGCACTGCTTATTTTCAGCAACCATAAGCTCTCTAAAAATGCACCATAATTTACTTTTCTGATTGTTTTTATTATAGCCTTGACACCTTTGAAAGTCAAGTCTTGACGACGTCAAGTCAATAAGCGATAATAGAACACGATAGATGATAAGAAAGGTATTCTCATGAAAACAAAATTAAAGGATTATCTACTTGTAACCCTTGGTTGCTTTCTAGCAGCAATCGGAATTAACGGTTTTATGGCTGCTAACAACATTGTCTCTGGAGGAGTTGGTGGTTTGGCCGTCAGTTTTGCAGCCATGTTTGGCTGGGACAGGGGAATTATCGCCCTAGCTATTAATATTCCCTTACTTATTCTATGCTATTTTTTCCTCGGAAAAACTGTTTTTATCTCAACCCTTTATGGATCCTGGTTATTTCCTATTTTTATCCAACTAACTGCAAAAGTACCGACCTTCACCCATAATCAACTTCTTGGAGCAGTCTTTGGAGCTATTGTTTTAGGAATAGGACTGGGACTTGTCTTTATAGGGAACTCTTCAACTGGAGGAACCAGTATTCCTATTAAAATTATTGAAAAATATACTCCTCTGTCCCTCGGATTTATTATGACTGTAGTTGATGGCTTAGTCGTACTCACTGGATTGATTGCCTTTCATGATGTAGATGGCGTTCTCTATTCCATCATTTCCTTATTGATTATAGGTTTCGTTGTTGACACTATGATAGCCGGCACTCAATCTTCACGAAATATTATGATTATTTCACAAAAGCACCTTCGTATCAAAGAGTACATTACTAAGGATGCCGATCGTGGTGTCACCGAATTACCTGTATTTGGTGGTTATACTGGCCAAGATAAACGCATGCTTATGCTGACCATTGCTACCTTTGAATTACAACGCATTCAAACGGCTATTCTTGAAATTGACCCGACTGCCTTCATGGTTGTTATGCCAGCTAATCAAGTTCTCGGACGTGGTTTTAGCCTCCATAAACATCTTCAACACAACGATGATGACTATCTTTTACCAATGTGATACTGCTTGAAAAACCTTTATTTTTCTAGTAAAATAAAGAGGTATCTCATCAGTTTTGATAAAACTTTTATCATCTTTACAGATATGTCAATTAAGTTGACAATAGATTTACAATTACTATTTTTAGGAGAAAACATGCTTACAGTATCAGACGTATCTCTACGTTTCAGTGACCGCAAACTTTTTGACGATGTTAACATTGCCTTTACACCAGGAAATACTTATGGTTTAATCGGTGCCAATGGTGCTGGTAAATCAACCTTTTTAAAAATCTTGTCAGGTGATATTGAACCGTCAACAGGACATATCTCTTTAGGACCTGACGAGCGACTTTCTGTTCTTCGTCAAAATCACTTTGACTACGAGGACGAGCGCGTGATTGATGTCGTTATCATGGGAAATGAAAAGCTTTACGCCATCATGAAAGAAAAAGACGCCATCTACATGAAAGAAGATTTCTCAGATGAAGATGGAGTCCGTGCTGCCGAATTAGAGGGAGAATTTGCTGAACTTGGTGGTTGGGAAGCAGAGAGCGAGGCCTCACAACTCTTACAGAACCTATATATTGCTGAGGATCTTCACTACCAAAATATGAGTGAACTCGCAAACGGTGATAAGGTCAAGGTTCTCTTAGCCAAGGCCCTCTTTGGTAAACCAGATGTTCTCCTCCTGGACGAGCCAACCAACGGTCTTGATATTCAGTCAATTGCTTGGTTGGAAAATTTCCTCATTGATTTTGATAATACCGTTATTGTCGTATCCCATGACCGTCACTTCCTCAACAAGGTGTGTACCCACATGGCTGACCTCGACTTCGGTAAAATTAAGCTCTATGTTGGTAACTATGACTTTTGGAAACAATCTTCTGAGCTTGCTGCACGTCTCCAATCTGACCGCAATGCTAAGGCCGAAGAAAAAATCAAAGAACTCCAAGATTTCATCGCTCGATTCTCTGCTAACGCTTCAAAATCGAAGCAAGCAACGTCACGTAAAAAAATGTTGGACAAGATTGAATTGGAAGAAATCGTGCCTTCAAGCCGTAAGTATCCATTTATCAACTTCAAGGCAGAACGTGAAATCGGTAATGACCTTTTAACTGTTGAAAATCTTTCTGTCACGATTGATGGTGAAAAAATCATTGACAATATCAGTTTTATTCTCCGTCCAGGTGATAAGGCTGCTATCATCGGTGAAAATGATATTCAGACAACTGCATTAATTCGTGCCCTTGCAGGAGACATCGACTACGAAGGAACCATCAAGTGGGGTGTGACAACCTCTCAATCTTACTTGCCAAAAGACAATACCCGTGATTTTGAGTCTGGTGAAACCATTCTTGAATGGCTTCGTCAATTCGCTGAAAAAGGAGAAGATGACGATACCTTCTTGCGTGGATTCTTAGGTCGCATGCTTTTCTCTGGAGATGAGGTTAAGAAATCTGTAAACGTGCTCTCAGGAGGCGAAAAAGTTCGTGTCATGCTCTCTAAACTCATGCTCCTCAAATCAAATGTCTTGTTGCTAGATGATCCTACAAATCACTTGGACTTGGAATCTATCTCAAGCCTCAACGACGGGGTGAAAGACTTTAAAGAATCTGTTATCTTTGCCAGTCACGACCACGAATTTATTCAAACCATCGCCAACCATATCGTTGTTATCTCTAAAAATGGGGTGATTGATCGTATTGACGAAACCTACGATGAATTCCTTGAAAATGCAGAAGTTCAAGCAAAAGTTAAAGAACTTTGGAAATAAATCAAAAAACGAGCCGAATTGGTTCGTTTTTTTGCCATTTTAATTTTATAGTCGCTAGCCATTTTATTGATGTTGATATCAATAATACAAAAGTGAGATTAATATTTAACCTCACTCACTTACTTTACTCCGCCAACAGGGCTCGAACCTGTGACATCATGATTAACAGTCATGCGCTCTACCAACTGAGCTATGGCGGAAAAATAAAAGACTGCCAAGCAGTCCGTAAAATAGTCCGTACGGGATTCGAACCCGTGTTACCGCCGTGAAAAGGCGGTGTCTTAACCCCTTGACCAACGGACCAGTAGGTTTAGGAATAACTTCCTTCAACACTCTTATAATTATAGCAGAAATTTTTTCTTTGTCTATACTTTTGCTCAAGAAATTTTTATTCTGTTAATTCTCAAAGTAAGTTGAAAGTTCTAAAATGAAGTTAGCCAGTTGAGAGTATGAAAAAACATCCCAGAGAGATATAATGTAGTTCACCACAAACACATTAAAAGGAACTCTGAGATGCAAAACCATTATACTACAAAAGGCAAACATTTAACACTAACAGAACGTCGTTTGATTGAACGATGGAAATCTGAAGGAATCAGTCATCGTCAGATTGCCGCTTTACTTGGAAAAGCCCCGCAAACGATTAACAACGAAATCAAACGAGGACTCGTTAGGCAACAAGACGACAATAGAAGTCCCCAAGCATCTCCAAATCATCAAGACTGATTTATTTGAGGCAGACAAGGACTTCTTTGAGATTTTCCCTGTTATTCTCACAGACAATGGTGGCGAGTTCGCTCGTGTGGATGACAGTGAAATTGATGTCCGTGGCGAGTCTAAGCTCTTCTTCTGCGACCCTAACCGCTCTGACTAGAAAGCAAAGATTGAGAAAAATCATACGCTCATTCAGGATATCCTGCCTAAGGGAACCTCATTTGACACCTTAACACAGGAAGACATTAACCTTGTCTGTTCGCACATTAACAGCGTCAAGCGCATTGCTCTGAACGGAAAATCAACCTACGAGCTCTTTAGCTTCATGTACAATGAAGAAATTGCTCGACTTCTCGGCATTTCAAAAATCCAATCATAAGACGTCTGCCAAGCACCTCGACTTTTAGCTCATCAACTGTAAGTCTAACCAAGCAAAACCACATACATTTTAGAAAGGAACTTGTCCCATCCGAAATTCCAGACAACTAGAACTTACTGTGAGACACCCTCAGAGCAAGTGATTTCAGTATGCCTAAAATGAAGAAGGACAGGTTAATTTTCCCCTGCTCTCATCAGGACTAATGAAAAAACAGAACTTAGTCTGAGACTAAATCCTGTTAGTTTCACTAAATTTCTCAGACTAAATTCCAGTTAAAATTGAACTAGAACTTACTTTGAGAATTAACCGAAATTTTTATGCCTTATCAGTATTTTTTTTGACTAAGACTCCATCTTGACCTAAGTAGTATTTTTTGATAGAATGATAAAGCTAAAAGGGTTCCATAGCTCAGCTGGATAGAGCATTCGCCTTCTAAGCGAACGGTCGCAGGTTCGAATCCTGCTGGAATCAAATAAAAAAGCTAGGATTATATGTCCTAGTTTTTTTATTTGTGATATGGACTTCCTTGTTGAATCATAAAAGCTCTGTAGATTTGTTCCATAAGAACCAATCTCATTAGTTGATGGGGCAAGGTCAGCTTACCAAAACTTATTAAAAGATTTGCGCGTTTTTTAACTTGAGAAGCTAGTCCTAAACTGCCACCGATTATAAAAGTAATAGCTGAAAAACCATTCAAAGTGGCATCTGCTAGTTTTTTTGAAAATTCTTCAGATGAAAATTGTTGCCCCTCAACAGCGAGTACGACAACAAAATCTCGGTCCCCTATCTTTGCAAGGATTCTCTCTGCTTCCTTTTCCATAATTTTTTGATTTTCCAACTCTGATGCTGAGTCTGGAGTTTTCTCATCCGAAACTTCGATATGATTGATTTTGGCAAAGCGCCCCATACGTTTAGTATATTCTGCAATGCCATCTTTTAAATATTTTTCCTTAAGTTTTCCTACTGTGATAAGATTGACTTTCATGATCCTAGTATAGCACATTCTTAAATATCTTAACAATTATTCATATAATGTAATGTTTACTATTGGTGTTTGAATGACTGTCATAGTCATTATAGAACTACTTTCATCAAAATAATCAAAGTTTTCCACAACCTGTGGATTATTTTATTTTTTATTGATTTAAGGTATAATTAAGAGAGTAATTTTAAAATACGTCCATATATTAACGGAGGTTACAATTTTATATGATTCAAAAATTAAAAAATAGTATCAAATGGATTGCTGTACTAGTCATTGGTTTCCTCGGTGGCCTTATCGCTTCACTGATTGTCCTAAATTCTAGTCTAGTTGGTGGAACAAGTACAAGTAGCAATACAACTAGTACCAGTGCTGTCAGCTATAAAAATTCAACTTCAACAACTGAAGCAGTATCTAAAGTCCAAGATGCAGTTGTATCAGTTCTCAATTATCAAAACGTATCAAGTTCAAATTCTTTATCAGATGCCTATAGTCAAATATTTGGTGGTAGAGATAATTCCTCTCAAGAAAATAGTGATGATTCTGAATTAGCTGTTGCTAGTGAAGGCTCTGGTGTTCTTTACAAAATTGATGGTGATACAGCTTATCTTGTAACGAATACCCACGTTGTAGAAGGAGCAGAACAACTTGAAATTCTATTATCAGACGGCACAAAAGTTACAGGTGAATTGGTGGGATCTGATACCTATTCAGATATCGCAGTTGTTAAAATTTCTTCTGAAAATGTAAAAACAGTAGCAGAATTTGCTGATTCTGATAAACTAACAGTAGGTGAAACAGCAATCGCAATTGGTAGTCCACTTGGTTCTGAATATGCTAATTCAGTAACACAAGGTATTGTTTCTAGTCTTAGTCGTACCGTTACTATGACCAATGAAAGCGGTCAAACAGTTTCAACTAACGCTATCCAAACAGATGCAGCTATCAACCCAGGTAACTCTGGTGGAGCTCTAATCAATATTGAAGGACAGGTTATTGGTATTAACTCAAGTAAAATTTCATCAACATCTAAAAGTGAATCAGTAGAAGGTATGGGATTCGCCATTCCATCTAACGATGTTGTCTCTATTATTAATCAACTTGAATCCAATGGTTCTGTAACCCGTCCAGCTCTTGGAATCTCTATGGTTGCTCTAACTGAAGTTTCTACTCGTGCCCTGTCACAATTAAATATTCCAACCAGTGTTACAAATGGAGTGGTTGTTGGTTCAGTTCAATCAGGTATGCCAGCTGACGGTGTCCTGGAACAATATGATGTCATTACTGAAATTGATGGTGAAGAAGTTGCATCAGCTAGTGATTTACAAAGCATTTTATACAAACACAGTATCGGTGATAGCATTAAAGTTACATTCTACCGTGGAACAGAAAAGAAAACGGCAACGATTAAATTAACAAAAACGTCTCAAGATCTGACAAGTAATGAATAGGTTGACAAGTCCTGTCAAATAGCTTTACAATAATGTAAAGCTATTTTTTATCATTATCTATGTAAGGAAAATTATGTCTCCAGAACTCAAAGAACTCAATATAAAAGAAATCCATCCTAATCCCTACCAACCTCGCTTAAATTTCGATCCTGTAGAATTGTCAGAGCTTGCTCAATCTATTATAGAAAATGGTCTGATTCAACCTATTATTGTGAGAAAATCTCCTATTCTGGGTTATGAATTGATTGCTGGAGAGAGGCGTTTTAGAGCCTGTCAACTTGCTGGATTAGAAAAAATTCCTGCTATTATTAAAGAATTATCTAACGATGAAAGTATGAAGCAGTCTATCATCGAGAACCTTCAGAGAGCAGACCTTAATCCAATTGAAGAAGCTAAGGCCTACCAAAATCTCATTCAAAAAATGGAACTCACACATGATGAAGTAGCTACATATATGGGAAAATCTCGTCCATACATTACTAATAGCCTTCGTCTTCTTAATTTACCAGCTACAATTAAAAAAAGTCTTGAACAAGCAGAAATTAGTCAGGGGCACGCAAGACTACTCTTAAGCCTTGATAGTGAAGAGAAGCAGTTAGAAGCCTTTCAAACTATTTTAAAATCAAATTACACCGTAAAACAGCTACATAAATTTTTAAAAACACCCCAAACATCTTATAAAGCTAGTAATATCTTTATCTCCGAACAAGAAAAACTAATCAGCCAATCACTTGGACTTCCTGTTACAATTTCTTTAACTCAATCCAAAAGTGGAACTGTAAAAATTAATTTTGCAAATCTTGATGATTTCAACAGAATTATAGACAAGTTAAATTAGCCTGTTAGTAGATAACAATTTCACATTTTAGTTTTCCACATTGATCATTTATAAAAAAGCCTATAAAATCAAAGTTTAAGGGAGTTATTCACAAATTGTGGAAAACTCCCTTTCACATTGTGGATTTAGTTTATCCACTTGTGGAAAATGCATTTTTTAAATTCCATCTTCATCCTGTGGAAAACTTCTATAATTTATGATAAAATAGGAAAACTAATACTAGCAGAAAAAGTAATTTTAATGTGTTTTTTTCTGTTTTTCATGATCATAAAAAGTATAAAATTACAAATAGGGAGAATTTCATGACCAATCAGGAACATGCTTATTGGAATCGTGTTTTAGAACTGGCTAAAAGTGAATTGAAACAAGCCATTTATGATTTCTATGTCCTCGATGCTCAACTTGTCAAAATTGAAAATCAAACGGCAACGATTTTTCTCGATGAAGTCAAACAAATTTTTTGGGATAAAAATCTTAAACCTATTTTGCTAATGGCTGGATTTGAAATCTATAACCAAGAAATTATTCCTCATTACGTTTCTCAATTACAAGAAACTCCAATTACCATAGAGAGTACACAGCAAGGCATCAGTAATCAACCAATAACTAAAATAAACGATACTGTTCAATTACCTCGTTTTGATTCTAATCTCAATCAAAAATACCGATTTGATAATTTTGTCCAAGGTGATGGAAATAAATGGGCCTTCTCAGCTGCTCTAGCAATTGCAGACTCTCCTGGGACAGTGTACAATCCCTTCTTTATTTGGGGAGGACCTGGACTTGGTAAAACTCACCTACTGAATGCAATTGGGAATAGCATACTAGAAAATAATCCTAATTCTCGCATTGTTTACCTATCTGCTGAAGATTTTATCAATGAATTTGTTACCAGCATTCGATTACAAAAAATGGAAGAATTAAAAGAAAAGTTCCGTAATCTAGATGTTCTTCTGATTGATGATATTCAATCATTAGCAAAAGGACACTTAGCAGCAACTCAAGAAGAATTTTTCAATACTTTCAATGCCTTACATAGTAATCAAAAACAAATCGTTCTGACGAGTGATCGGACTCCAACTCAACTTAATGATCTTGAGGATCGTCTAGTCACGCGCTTTTCTTGGGGATTAACTCAAGATATTACACCGCCAGATTATGAAACTCGCATTGCGATTATTCAAAAAAAACTAGAAGAATACAGTTTTGACTTTTCTCAAGAAGCTATTCAATACCTTGCTGGCCAATTTGATTCTAACGTGCGTGAACTTGAAGGGGCCTTAAAAAACATTAGCCTTATTGCTCGAACTCAAAATATTGACAATATCTCAGTTGATATTGTTGCCCAAGCTATTCGGGCTAGACGACACGATACTCCCAAAATTACAATTATCCCTATTGAAGATATACAAGCCCATGTTGCTAAGTTTTATGGAGTAACCGTTAAAGAGATTAAGGGGACTAAACGAACTCAAAATATTGTTTTAGCCAGACAGATAGCAATGTTCTTAACTCGAGAAATGACTGATAATTCTTTACCTAAAATTGGTAAGGAATTTGGTGGAAGAGATCATTCGACAGTGCTACATGCTTACAACAAGATAAAAAATGCTGTTTTAGAGGATAATAATCTTCGCATTGAAATTGAAACTATCAAGTCAAATATTCGATAGTTGTGTACAAACTCTAAAAAATATCCCTACTTTTCCACAAGATGTGAACAAGTCTAATTGCAACAGCTAACTCATTTTAAGTCTCTTTTCCACTTTATCCACAAGACCTACTATTACTACTAAACTAATACTTATAAAATAATAAGCATTTCGACCAAATTTAAAAGGAGTTTCCATGATTTCGTTTTCTATTAATAAAACCGTTTTTCTGCAAGCTTTAAATGCGACTAAACGTGCTATCTCTTCAAAAAATGCCATTCCTATCTTATCCAGTTTAAAAATTGAAGTTACCAGTGAAGGTATTACCCTTACAGGTTCCAATGGTCAAATTTCTATTGAAAATACCATTACAGTTGCCAATGAAAATGCTGGCCTTCTTGTTACAAGTCCAGGTTCCATCTTACTAGAAGCAAATTTCTTTATTAACATTGTTTCTAGTCTTCCTGATTATGTCCTTGATTTTGAAGAAATTGAACAAGAGCAGGTACTCTTGACTTCTGGTAAGTCAGAAATCACCCTTAAAGGGAAATCAGTTGACCACTATCCTCGACTTCAAGAAATGGTCACAACTAATCCTTTGGTCCTTGAGACTAAGCTTCTTAAAACTATTATCAGTGAAACTGCCTTTGCTGCTTCAACTCAAGAAAGTCGTCCGATTTTAACAGGAGTTCACTTGATGTTGACAGATCATCAAAATTTCAAGGCTGTTGCAACAGATTCACACCGCATGAGTCAGCGTAAACTAGTTCTTGACAAAGCTACAGATAATTTTGATGTGGTCTTACCAAGTCGTTCTCTCAGAGAACTGTCAGCCGTTTTTGGAGATGATGTGGAGACTATTGAAGTCTTCTTCTCAGATAGCCAAGTGCTTTTTAGAAGTGAAACAATCTCTTTCTACACACGGATTTTAGAAGGGATTTACCCAGATACCGATCGTCTCTTATCCAGTCAGTTTGAAACTGAGGTTGTCTTTACAACAGCAAGTTTGCGTCAAGCCATGGAACGGGCCCAGCTTATCTCTAACGCTACGCAAAACGGAACCGTTAAGCTTGAAATGACTTCAAAAAGTGTGACTGGACATGTTAACTCTCCAGAGGTTGGTAAAGTTAATGAAGAAATTGATACGGACAGTATTAACGGCCAAGATTTAACCATTAGCTTTAACCCAACTTATTTAATTGAAGCCCTTAAGGCTATCAAGTCTGAGAAGGTTACCATTCGATTTATTTCACCAGTACGCCCATTTACCCTAACTCCAACGGATAATCAAGAAGACTTTATTCAACTGATTACGCCGGTTCGGACTAACTAAATTCAATACCTAGAGGCTGGGCATAAAGTCTAATCTCGCCATCTAGAGTTTGTTTTAACATTCTAAAGCAGTAGTTGAATGGCTATTTCGTTCGCGTTTTACGCTCTGAACCAAGCTTATTCAACTATGCTGGAGTGGGAAGACGAACTTTTTTGGCTTTTAGGAGTTCTTTCCCACTCCCTTTTGGTATAATGTGATTATGGCAGTCTATATTTTATCTAATCCTTCATCGGGTAATGGCAGAGCGGTCCAGGTAATTTCTGATTTACACGAACAGTACCCCAAAGTTGTATTTAAAGTTTTTGAAACAAAAAAGATTGGTGATGAAGAGAAAATTGTCACTGATATTTTGAAGAAATTTGATGAGAAATATGATCAATTTCTAATCATTGGTGGAGATGGGACACTCTCAAAAGTTCTAAAATTTTGGCCTAGGGAGCTACCCTTTGCTTACCTAGCAGCAGGATCAGGAAATGATTTTGCGAAATCATTGGGAGATTTACCCCAAGAATCAGTTATATCAGCCGTGCTATTATCCAAAAAACGTCCTATAAATCTTCTGGTAAGCGATCAAGGAGTTGCGGTGAATAGTTTTGATTTAGGGTTTGCTGCCAAGACAATTGCCCTGTCAGAGCGTTCAAAAGTAAAATATTTGCTTAAGTTGCTAGGTTTAGGACGGTTAAGTTACATCATCCTTGGAATTAGAGCCCTATTTTCCTCAAAAATGGTCTCAATTCAGCTTGAAATAGATGGTCAAGAACAAATTCTGAATGATCTCTTTTTCTTTTCTATTGCCAACAATCGATATTTTGGCGGCGGTATTACAATTTGGCCGGAAAGTCATGTGACAACATCCAATCTAACAGTTGTCTATGCTAAAAATAGAGGTTGGTTTGGAAATGTAAAGACACTTTTGAGTCTTATATGCAATAACCATCACAAAAGTCCTAACCTAGTTGTTCAGACAGGTCAGTCTGTTGGAGTTAGAGTTCTTGAAAATTCTTTGGCACAGATAGATGGCGAAAGTTTTCAAATTCATGAAGTCGCATTTACCTGTCAAACCCGTTATTTATATTATTAAGGAGTTCTCATGTACCAAATTGGAAGTCTTGTGGAAATGAAAAAGCCGCATGCCTGCACTATTAAGTCGACAGGCAAGAAGGCAAATTGTTGGGAAATCACCCGTCTGGGAGCTGACATTAAAATTAAATGCACCAACTGCGATCATATTGTTATGATGAGCCGACATGATTTTGAGAGAAAAATGAAGAAAGTGCTACAATTTTAAGTATTCGCCACCTTTTGTTGCGAACTTCCTTTTCTTGTTTCTTGCTTGCTCATGGGACTTGGGCTATACTAGAGGAAAGAAAGCGAGGGTCTAGTATGAACAAATTTGCAGAGCAATTAAAAGATTTCCGTCATCAAAAAGGTCTATCGCAAGATGATTTGGCCAATCAACTCCATCTTTCGCGTCAAGCCATCTCACGGTGGGAAAACGGTGAAACGGCACCTGACCTTGACACCCTTGTTAAGATAGCGTCAATCTTTGAGGTGACCCTTGACGAGCTGGTGACGGGTGTTAAGCCAGAGCCAATTATTATGGAGAAAGTGGTTGAAGTTGAGTGCTCGGAGACTAATATTTGGGATTTTTTGTCTGAAAATGCTTGGATTATCCTACCAATTCTAGGGATACTAAGTATGTCTCGCTGGTTTTAATCATGAAAAATGTCCCACCTTGCAAGCTTTTTTGCTGATTTTCTGCTATAATAGTCATGATTGAATTTTTAGATGGAGAAAAGAAATTATGGCTTTAACAGCAGGTATTGTCGGTCTTCCAAACGTCGGTAAATCAACTCTTTTTAACGCAATTACAAAAGCAGGTGCAGAGGCTGCTAACTACCCCTTTGCGACCATTGACCCAAATGTCGGCATGGTGGAGGTGCCAGATGAGCGTCTGCAAAAGTTGACTGAGCTAATCACACCGAAAAAGACGGTACCGACGACCTTCGAGTTTACCGACATCGCCGGTATCGTGAAAGGCGCTTCTCGTGGGGAGGGTCTGGGCAATAAATTCCTGGCCAACATCCGTGAAGTGGACGCTATTGTCCATGTGGTGCGTGCTTTTGATGATGAGAATGTCATGCGTGAGCAAGGCCGTGAAGATGCCTTTGTCGATCCGATTGCGGACATCGAAACCATCAACCTAGAATTGATTTTGGCTGACTTAGAGTCAGTGAACAAGCGTTATGCCCGAGTTGAAAAAATGGCCCGTACACAGAAAGACAAGGATTCTGTTGCGGAGTTCAACATTTTACAAAAAATCAAGCCAGTCCTTGAAGATGGTAGGTCTGCTCGTACTGTAACCTTTACAGATGATGAGCAAAAAATCGTCAAACAACTCTTCCTCTTGACCACTAAGCCAGTCTTGTATGTAGCCAACGTTGATGAGGACAAGGTAGCAGAGCCTGACGCTATTGACTATGTCCAAAAAATTCGTGAGTTTGCTACAACAGAAAATGCAGAAGTAGTTGTCATTTCGGCGCGTGCAGAAGAAGAAATCTCTGAATTAGAGGATGAAGATAAGGCAGAGTTCCTGGAAGCCATCGGCTTGACAGAGTCCGGTGTGGACAAGTTGACCCGTGCAGCCTATCACCTGCTTGGCCTTGGCACCTACTTTACAGCAGGTGAAAAGGAAGTCCGTGCCTGGACCTTCAAACGTGGCATCAAAGCACCACAAGCTGCTGGAATCATCCACTCTGACTTTGAAAAAGGCTTCATTCGTGCAGTGACTATGTCTTATGATGACCTCATGCACTACGGTAGCGAAAAAGCTGTCAAAGAAGCAGGTCGCCTCCGCGAAGAAGGAAAAGAGTACGTTGTCCAAGATGGAGACATCATGGAATTCCGCTTTAATGTTTAAGAAAAATAGTAAAGTAAAAAAGAGGCTGAGACAAATGTCCTAGCCTCGTCTGCTTGTTATCGACAAATAAACAGGACGCAATGGTTGGGAGCCTTTCTGCTGGCCTCACCAACTTAGAAAGTCCCCTGCACAGTTCATTAGGTGCTTAAGCACCAATGAACCACTGCTGAGTGAGCTCTAATACGCTAATTTCATAAGCTTTCACAGCTCTACTCAACGGTGCGGAGGTGAGACGACAAAATCGAATTCTGACGAATTACCGATTTTTGTCTCACTCTCCTTTTACGCCTTAGTGAGAAAGAGGAATAAATGGTAAAACTTATTGTTGGTTTGGGAAATGTGGGGAGTAAGTACGATCAAACTCGCCATAATATCGGTTTTATGGTTCTTGATAGGATGGCAGAGCAGTATCAAGTTAGCTTTACAGAGGACACAACCTTCAAGGCTTTCATCGCCTCAACTTTTGTTAATGGAGAAAAGATTTACTTAGTCAAACCGACAACCTACATGAATAATAGTGGCCTATCTGTTAGAGCCTTACTAGCCTTTTACAATATTGACATCAAAGATTTAATCGTGATTTATGATGACCTGGATATGGAGGTCGGTAAAATCCGTTTCCGTCAAAAGGGTTCAGCTGGAGGACATAATGGAATAAAATCTATTATAGCTCATATAGGTAGTCAGGACTTTGAACGTGTTAAGGTTGGAATTGGTCGCCCCGCTCCAAACATGACGGTTATCAATCATGTTTTAGGACGTTTTCAGGGAGATGATGCAATCATCATAACCCAGACTATCGATAAGGTTGACAAGGCTGTCAATTATTACTTAGAACACAAGGACTTTGAAGATACAATGAGACACTTTAATGGATAAACAAACCTTACTGGACCTCTTTGGTCACAATAAAAAATTGTCAACTTGGACAGATAGTATAAGAGAAAGTTCCCGTCAATTGGTGATGGGCTTTTCGGGTTCCTCCAAGGCTCTAGCTATTGCAAGTGCCTATCGTAAGCAAGGTGGAAAAATCCTTGTTATAACCTCAACCCAGAATGAGAGTGAGCACTTATCTGCTGACTTGATTGATTTATTAGGGGAAGAGTCTGTCTACCAATTTTTTGCAGACGATGTTGCAGCGACTGAGTTTATTTTTTCATCTCTTGATCGTGTCAATTCACGTTTACAGGCCTTAAATTTTCTTCAAGATGATACTTTAGAAGGAATTTTGGTAACCAGTATTATTGGAACTAGAATTTTGCTCCCCAACCCTGATATATACAACTCTGTCAACTTTGAGTTGGAAGTTGGTGACGAACTTGCTCCTGAGCAATTAACCAAGATGTTGGTTAATATGGGATATGAGCGTGTGTCTCAGGTTCTCAATCCTGGGGAGTTTAGTCGTCGCGGGGATATTTTAGATGTTTATCAATTAATAGCAGACCAAGCCTATCGTTTGGAATTTTTTGGAGATGAGATTGATGGACTTCGTACTTTTGATATTGAGAGTCAGAAGTCCCTTGAAACTGTTGACAAGATTAGCTTTACACCTGCAGATGATGTTATTTTAACTCCTCAAGACTTCAAGCGAGGATTAGAGGACTTGGAAGAGGCAGAAAAAGTAGTAACTGGTGAGCTGTCTTCTTATCTGGAAGAGGTTATCTCTGTTACCCGTGATGGGTTTAAACATAAGGATATTAGGAGATTTTTATCTTTCTTTTATGACAAGTCTTACAGACTGTTGGATTACTTACCAAAAGGGACTCCTATTTTCTTTGATGATTTTCAAAAGATTTTAGATCGGAATGCCCGTTTTGATTTAGATGTTGCTAACCTCTTGACAGAAGATTTACAGAGAAGTAAAGCTGTGTCAAGTTTGAACTATTTTGCAGAATCCTATCGCGATTTGAGGCAGTACCAGCCTGCGACCTTCTTTTCTAATTTCCATAAGGGACTGGGAAATTTAACGTTTGCTCAGATGCATCAGTTTACCCAATACCCTATGCAGGAGTTTTTTAATCAATTTCCACTCCTGGTTGATGAGGTTAATCGTTATCTCAAACAGAAGGCAACAGTTGTTTTACAGGCAGATTCTCATCAAGCCTTGGAGAAATTACAAGAAACCTTGCGAGAATATGACCTAGATTTACCTATTGGTCAGGCTAACCAAGTTCAGAAAGGTCAGGCTCAACTGGTACAAGCTAGTTTGTCTTCAGGATTTTATTTTGCGGATGAAAAAATTGCCCTGATTACGGAACGTGAGATTTTCCATAAAAAAATCAAGCGCAAAATCCGTCGGCAAAACATTTCAAATGCTGAGCGTCTCAAAGATTACAATGAGCTTGAAAAAGGTGACTATGTCGTCCATCATGTACATGGAATTGGTCGTTTTATGGGGATGGAGACCATTGAAATCTCAGGCGTTCACCGTGATTATTTGACAGTTCAGTACCAGGATGGTGCAACCATTTCAATACCAGTTGAACAGATTGATTTGCTGTCTAAATATATGGCCAGTGATGGTCGTGAGCCCAAGGTTAACAAACTTAATGATGGCCGTTTTCAAAAGGCCAAGCAAAAAGTTAGCCGTCAAGTTGAGGATATTGCCGATGACTTACTTAAATTGTATGCTGAACGTAGCCAACTAAAGGGCTTTGCTTTTTCACCAGATGATAAAAATCAAGAAGAGTTTGATCAGGATTTTACCTATGCAGAAACTGATGACCAACTGCGCTCCATTAAAGAAATCAAAAAAGAAATGGAGAGTGACAGTCCCATGGACCGTCTGCTGGTTGGGGATGTTGGATTCGGTAAGACTGAAGTAGCCATGCGCGCGGCCTTTAAGGCTGTTAACGATGGCAAGCAAGTGGCAGTTTTGGTTCCTACGACAGTCCTCGCCCAACAGCATTACAACAACTTCAAGGCGCGCTTTGAAAACTTTGCCGTTAATGTTGGGGTATTGAGTCGTTTCCAAACAAAGGCAGAACAAGCATCGACGCTTGACAGTCTTGTCAAGGGACAGATTGACATCATTATTGGTACTCACCGTCTACTTTCAAAAGATGTTCAGTTTGCTGACTTGGGATTGATTGTGATTGATGAGGAGCAACGTTTTGGTGTTAAACACAAGGAGAAACTTAAAGAGCTCAAAACCAAGGTTGATGTTCTAACGCTGACCGCAACACCAATCCCGCGCACCCTTCACATGTCCATGTTAGGCATTCGTGATTTATCTGTGATTGAAACTCCTCCAACCAATCGTTTTCCAGTCCAAACCTACGTTATGGAAACCAATCCAGGTCTTGTTCGGGAAGGGATTTTACGGGAGCTTGACAGGGGAGGGCAGGTTTTCTATGTTTACAATAGGGTTGACACTATTGACAAGAAAATGGCAGAGCTAGCAGAATTGGTTCCAGAAGCCCGTATCACCTATATTCATGGTCAGATGAGTGAAATCCAGATGGAGAATATCCTTTTTGACTTCATTAATGGGGAATATGATGTCCTAGTTGCAACGACGATTATTGAAACAGGAGTTGATATTTCAAATGTAAACACCCTTTTTATTGAGAATGCAGATTACATGGGGTTGTCAACCTTGTATCAACTTCGTGGACGGGTTGGACGGTCCAATCGCATCGCCTATGCCTACCTCATGTATCGCCCTGATAAGGTTCTTACAGAGGTTTCTGAAAAGCGTTTGGATGCTATTAAGGGCTTTACAGAACTAGGATCTGGCTTTAAGATTGCCATGCGTGATTTGTCCATACGTGGTGCTGGGAACATTCTAGGAGCTTCTCAATCTGGTTTTATTGACTCAGTTGGTTTTGAACTCTATTCGCAACTTCTCCAGGAAGCCATTGCTGCTAAGCAAGGTAAAACGACAAAACGCCTCAAGGGGAATGCTGAACTCAATCTTCAAATTGACGCCTACTTACCGAGTGATTATATTGATGACGAACGTCAAAAAATTGAGATTTATAAGCGGATTCGTGAGTTAGATAGCAGAGCAGATTATGAAGCTCTCCAGGATGAGTTGATTGACCGCTTTGGAGAATATCCAGATCAGGTAGCCTATCTTCTTGAAATTGGCCTGGTTAAGTCCTATATGGACCAAGCCTTTGTGTCCCTTGTTGAGAAAAAAAATGACCGCCTTTGTGTCCTTTTTGAAAAGGCTTCTAGCCAGTTCTTCTTAACTCAAGATTATTTCGAAGCTCTCTCAAAAACTAATCTCAAGGCAAGTATTAGCGAAGTCAAGGGACAGATAGAAATTACCTTTACTGTCAAGCAGAAGAAAGATTATGACATCCTTGAACAGCTTTTGCTTTTTGGACAAAGTTTACAGGATATTAAAGTGCGTAAAACTCAAAAATCACAACCCTAAAATCCTTCCTGTCAAAGACTTTTGACATAAAAAATCTTCTCTGACCAAAGCCTTGTATGGTAAACTAATGGCAAAAGAGCTAGACTGAAGATAGCCAAGGAGACACAAGATGCAACTACAAAATAGACTGGTGACATTACGGACAGAAAAAGGCTTATCCCAGGAAGAGTTGGCGGAAAAACTCTATGTTTCACGTCAAACCATTTCCAATTGGGAACGTGGTAAAACCTATCCAGATATCAACAGCTTACTTTTGATAGCGACCTATTTTGATGTTTCCTTGGACAATCTAATCAAAGGAGATGTGGAAGAAATGAAACAAGTAATAGTAGCCAGTCAAGAAGATTTAGTGCAAGTTGACAAGGATACCAAGTGGATGCTGATTGGGATGCTTAGTCTAGCAGTAACTGCTTTTCCCTTACTGTATTTTCTAGATTGGTTGGGGATTATTTTACTAATTGCCCAGTTTATTCCGACCTTGTATGTAGCTTATCGGATTGAGCGGTTTAAGAAAACATACGATGTTCAAACCTATAAGGAAATTGTGGCGATTTCAACAGGTCAAACCTTAGATGAGATAGAAAAAATACAAGAAAAAGCTAAGTACCCCTACCAGAAAGTATGGATTGTCCTTGCCTTTAGTGCTGTATTTATACTCATTATGCTGTTGGTTGTGGGAATAACACTATTTCTCTTTCATAAGTGATCCAAAAGTGGGCTCAGGCTCACTTTTTTACTAATAGATATTGGAACTCAATTCTTTTGTATAGCAAACTAATCATAGAAGAAGCGATTTTGAAAAAGCAAGGTAAGTAAGAAAAACGTCGCAAATCCAATGCCGAAATCAGCTTGCAGATTGACAATCGTGTCAACTATCAAGAATTACAAGATGAGTTGATTGACCGATTTGGTTAATATCCTGATGTGGTAGCCTATTTGATCGAAATTGGTCTGTTAAAATCATTATTGGATCAATCTTTTGTTGAGACAGTTGAAAAAAAATCTGGTGTAATTGTCAAGCCCCGTCTAAAATAGACAGTGTAAAAAAGAATATTAGTTAGTAAGGTATGACTCCCTGAATTCCATAGGGGTCATACCTTTTAATTTTTCT
>NZ_JBHRZV010000034.1:0-23916 GCF_042649745.1 Streptococcus caprae
CGCTTTTCATTATAGGTCATATGGGACTTTTTTTCTACATTCAAAAAGGCTCCATAATCTCTGCAGGGGAGCTACCCACTACAGAAATTATAGAGCCTTTTTTATAAACTTTACGAGACTAAAAAATTCCTCTAGCAAAGTTTTCTAGAGGAATTTTAAATTTATGCTTGGTTTGCAAATGCTTGATCCATGATATCTTTCAATTGATCAGCAGAAGCTTTCATTTTTTGAAGTTCAGAGTCACTGAGTGGAATGTTCACAGGGCGAACAATACCGTGAGCTCCAACGATTGCAGGTTGACCGATGAAGACATCGTGTACACCTTCGTATTGGCCTTCTTGGAAGATAGAGAGCGGAAGTACTGCATTTTCATCGTCAAGGATAGATTTAGTAATACGGGCAAGGGCTACTGCGATACCATAGTAGGTAGCACCTTTTTTATTGATGATAGAGTAAGCAGCATCACGAACTGAAACAAAGAGGTCAACTAAACCTTGTTCATCGATGTCGCGATTGTCTTGGAGCCAGTCATAGAGTTTAACACCTGCAACGTTAGCATGTGACCATACTGCAAATTCTGAGTCACCGTGTTCACCCATGATGTAAGCGTGGACAGAACGAGCATCGATACCGATTTTATCAGCAAGTGCTTGACGGAAACGAGCTGAGTCAAGTGAAGTACCTGAACCGATGACGCGTTCTTTAGGGAAACCAGAGAATTTCCATGTAGAGTAAGTTAAGATATCTACTGGGTTTGCAGCAACCAAGAAGATACCGTTGAAACCTGAAGCTACGACCTGTTCAACAATAGATTTATTAATAGCCAAGTTTTTACCAACAAGGTCAAGGCGAGTTTCACCTGGTTTTTGAGGAGCACCAGCAGTGATGACTACGACATCAGCATCGGCACAGTCTTCGTATTTTGCAGCATAGATTTTTTTAGGAGAAGTGAAGGCAAGCGCATGGCTGAGGTCTTCCGCATCACCAACTGCTTTTTCGAACAATTGTGGAATTTCAATAATACCGAGTTCTTGAGCGATATTTTGGGTTACCAATGCAAAAGCATAAGATGAACCAACGGCACCGTCACCGACAAGGATTACTTTTTTATGTTGTTTGGTTAAAGTCATTTGCAAAATGTCTCCTTAATTTTTGATGTGAAATCATTCACTCAACAACATTCTAACACTTTATTTTTGGTTTGTCACGGAATTCTAAAAAATAATGAAAATTGCTTACAGATAGCGTTTGCAAGAGTGAAAAAACTAACGTTTTATGCTATAATAAATGGGCTTATGTAAAAAAGAAAGAGGCATAATAATGCAAGATAGAAATTTGGTCGATGTCAATCTGACCAGTGAGATGAAAACGAGTTTCATTGACTATGCCATGAGTGTTATCGTATCTCGTGCCTTACCGGATGTACGTGATGGCTTAAAGCCAGTTCACCGTCGAATCCTCTATGGTATGAACGAGTTGGGAGTGACACCGGACAAGCCTCATAAGAAATCTGCCCGTATTACCGGGGATGTCATGGGTAAATATCACCCTCACGGGGATAGTTCAATCTATGATGCGATGGTACGGATGGCCCAGTGGTGGTCCTATCGTTATATGCTTGTTGACGGACATGGAAACTTTGGTTCTATGGATGGTGATGGAGCCGCGGCTCAACGTTATACTGAGGCTCGAATGTCCAAGATTGCCTTGGAAATGCTTCGTGATATTAACAAGAATACGGTTGATTTTCAAGGCAACTACGACGGTTCTGAACGAGAGGCTGTTGTTTTGCCTGCTCGTTTCCCAAACCTCTTGGTTAATGGGGCGACGGGAATTGCGGTCGGAATGGCAACTAACATTCCACCACATAACCTTGGCGAGGCCATCGATGCAGTTAAGTTGGTCATGGACAATCCCGATGTGACGACCCGTGATATCATGGAGGTCATGCCTGGTCCAGACTTTCCAACGGGTGCCCTTGTCATGGGTAAATCTGGTATTCACCGTGCCTATGAGACTGGTAAGGGGTCGATCGTCCTGCGTGCCCGTACTGAAATTGAGGAAATGTCATCTGGTCGCGAACGAATTGTCGTGACAGAGTTTCCTTACATGGTTAATAAGACTAAGGTTCACGAGCATATCGTTCGTTTGGCGCAGGAGAAGCGCGTGGATGGAATTACCGCAGTACGTGATGAATCCAGTCGTGAAGGAGTTCGTTTCGTCATTGAAGTACGCCGTGATGCTTCAGCTAATGTCATTTTGAATAATCTCTTCAAATTGACTAGTTTACAAACTAACTTTGGATTTAATATGTTGGCGATTGAGAAGGGTGTTCCTAAAATCCTCTCCCTTCGTCAGATTATTGATAATTATATCGAGCACCAAAAAGAAGTCATTGTCCGTCGGACTAAGTTTGATAAGGAAAAGGCAGAAAGTCGCGCCCATATCTTAGAAGGTTTGCTGATTGCGCTTGACCATTTGGATGAAGTCATTGCCATTATCCGTGGCAGTCAAACCGACGCTGAGGCTCAGGCTGAATTGATGGCACGCTTTGAACTTTCAGAACGTCAAAGTCAGGCAATCCTAGACATGCGCCTTCGTCGTCTGACTGGTTTGGAACGGGATAAGATTCAGGATGAGTACAATGAACTTTTAGCCTTGATTGCGGACTTGGCTGATATTTTGGCTAAGCCAGAGCGTGTGATTACCATTATCAAGGAAGAGATGGAAGAAGTTAAACGTAAGTTTAATGATGATCGTCGTACTGAGCTCATGGTAGGGGAAGTGTTAACCCTCGAAGATGAAGACTTGATTGAAGAAGAAGATGTCCTCATCACCTTGTCTAACAAGGGCTATATTAAACGTTTGGCTCAGGATGAATTCCGTGCCCAAAAACGTGGTGGACGCGGTGTCCAAGGAACTGGTATTAACGATGATGACTTCGTTCGTGAACTAGTATCGACTAGTACCCATGATAATCTCTACTTTTTTACAAACAAAGGTCGTGTTTATCGCCTTAAGGGCTATGAAATCCCTGAGTATGGTCGAACCGCCAAAGGTCTCCCAATCGTTAACCTTTTGAAACTTGATGAAGGAGAGTCTATTCAGACCATCATCAATGCCGACCGCCAAGCTGGTGCAGAAGGCTATCTCTTCTTTGTAACACGGCAGGGTGTGGTCAAACGGACACCGGTGTCCGAATTTGCTAATATCCGTCAGAATGGTCTCAAGGCTCTTAACCTCAAAGATGATGATGAATTGACCAATATCTTTATGACAGCAGGTAAGGAAGATATTATCATCGGAACTGAATTTGGCTATTCTGTTCGTTTCAATGAATCTGCCGTCCGCATCATGGGTCGGACAGCGACAGGAGTACGCGGTGTCAAACTGCGTGATGGCGACCGTGTTGTAGGGGCTGCCACCATTACAGACGAGCAAGAAGTTCTGATCATCACCGAAAAAGGCTATGGTAAGAGGACTTCAGCCTCTGAATACCCAACTAAGGGCCGTGGTGGACTTGGAATCAAGACCGCCAATGTAACGTCTAAAAATGGACCATTGGCTGGGCTAGTTACCTTGAGTGGTGATGAAGATATCATGATTATTACCAATACTGGAGTTATTATTCGGACGACTGTAGCTACGATTTCACAAACTGGTCGTTCAACTCAAGGAGTCAAGGTGATGAAACTGGCTGATGATGCCAAGATTATGACCTTTGCATTAGTAAAGTCTGATGATGAATCTGAGACTGTCTCAGAAGGAGAGGAAACAAATGGCTAGAAAAAAACAACCAAGACGGTGGAGACGTCTCTTGAGCAATACCTTTATGGTTCTCTTGATGTTGATTGGACTTGCTTTGATTTTTAATAAACCAATTCGCAACTGGATTATTGGATCAAATTCCAATAAGTATCAAATCACAAATGTCTCTAAGGAAAAGGTTGAAGAAAATAAGACTGTGGAGACAACTTTTGATTTTGATCAGGTAGAATCTCTTAGTTTGGAGGCAGTGCTTGCTGCTCAGATGAATAAAACTGATTTACCTGTTATTGGTGGGATTGCCATTCCTGAGTTAAATATTAACCTCCCAATTTTTAAAGGTATGGGAAACACTGAACTTATGTACGGTGCCGGAACCATGAAAGAAAATCAGGTTATGGGGCAAGGAAACTATGCTTTAGCGAGTCATCATGTATTTGGGCTTTCTGGCTCATCAGCTATGCTATTTTCTCCGCTAGACAACGCTAAAAGTGGCATGAAAATCTATCTTACAGATAAAACCAAAGTTTATACTTACTCGATTACAGAAGTTGAGACAGTTTCCCCTGATCACATTGAAGTGATTGATGATACGCCTGGAGCTACTGAAATTACACTCGTAACTTGTAATGATGCTGAGGCAACAGGAAGAATTATTGTCTATGGGACATACGAAGGTGAGGTTGCTTTTGACCAAGCTTCAGATGAGATAATTGCTGCCTTTAATACGAGCTACAATCAAATTAATTGATTTTTAGAAAATTGTACGTCTAAGTTAAAAGCTTGACGTGCTTTTTTTACTTGAAAGTCAAACTAAATTGGACTATACTAGCAGTAGTTATCGTTGTTTTATACCCTTCTAAAATCAAAATATTGCATTGTTAGGTTTCCTTGGATAACAAACTTTAGCCTGTTCAACCTGTCTTGTTTTATTTTGATTTTGAGTCAGTATTAGACCTATTTGGTCTTTCACAAGAAAGGAAGTAAATCATGAAATCTTATACACTTACAAATGGCCTAGAAATTCCAGCTATTGGTTTTGGGACATGGCAAATTCCTGATGGTCAGGAAGCTTATGACAGCGTATCTTATGCCTTAGAAGTTGGTTATACGCATGTCGATACGGCTCAAATCTATGGCAACGAAGTCTCTGTTGGCAAGGCGATTGCCGATAGCAAACTGGACCGCTCTGCTATTTTTCTTACGACTAAAATTTGGAATGATAAGGCTGACTACGATTCCGCAGCAGCTTCGATCGATGAGTCAATGAAAAAACTTGGTGTGGATTATCTGGACTTGCTCTTAATTCATTGGCCAAATCCAGCAGGAATTCGTGATAATATTGGCTATGAAGCTCGTAATGCGGCTGTCTGGTCAGCTATGGAAGATGCTTATGAGGCTGGCAAGGTTAAGGCCATCGGGGTGTCTAACTTCATGCCTCATCACTTAGAAGCCTTGCTTGAGACGGCTGAAATCAAGCCTATGGTCAATCAAATTATGTTGGCCCCTGGTTGTACACAGGATGAGCTTGTCGCCCTCTGTCAAGAGCACGATATTTTGTTGGAAGCCTACAGTCCACTCGGGACAGGAACAATCTTTGGTAACCCTGTTGTGGAAGCCATGGCAGAGCGTTATGGCAAAACAGTGGCTCAAGTAGCCTTGGCTTGGTCACTTCATAAAGGATTTTTACCACTGCCTAAATCTGTAACACCAGCTAATATCAAGGCTAACTTAGATATTTTTGACTTTGAACTCTCTGATGAGGATATTAAGGTTCTGGATGTCTTGGAAGGCTTGAAAACTCAAACCAATCCTGATCACACTAATTTCTAAAATTTTAAGACTGTCGATGAATATTCGGCAGTTTTTTGTTTTATGGCACTCCGTAGCCAAAATTTGTGAGCTCAGCTATTTTTTGATAGACTAGGAGCAGAAACGAAAAGAAAGTGAGTTTTATCATGGTAAAAGAATATGATTACATTGTTATTGGTGGCGGTTCTGGAGGGATTGCATCGGCTAACCGAGCAGCTATGCGGGGGGCAAGAGTTGTTCTCTTTGAAGGGAAAGAAGTTGGCGGAACTTGTGTGAACGTTGGCTGTGTTCCTAAAAAAGTGATGTGGTACGGTGCCCAGGTGGCAGAGACTCTTCAACACTATGCTGGGGAATACGGATTTAACGTCAAGGAGTCTAGCTTTGATTTTAGCGTGCTCAAGGCCAATCGTCAGGCTTATATTGATCGGATTCATGCCTCTTACGAACGTGGCTTTGATAGTAATGGAGTGGACCGTGTTTATGACTATGCTCGTTTCGTGGATGCTCACACTGTTGAAGCTGGCGGTGAGACCTATACAGCACCTCACATTTTAATTGCGACAGGAGGGCATGCTCTTTATCCAAACATTCCTGGTAGTGAGTATGGGATTACCTCTGATGGTTTCTTTGAATTGGATGCTGTGCCGAATTGCGTAGCGGTTGTGGGGGCTGGCTATATTGCCGTAGAAGTTGCGGGTGTTCTTCACGCCCTCGGAGCGGAAACCCATCTTTTTGTGCGTAAGGATGGTCCATTGCGTAATTTTGATCAGGAGATTATTGGAACTTTAGTCGATTATATGGCTGAGACCGGTCCAACCCTCCACACGCAGGCAGTACCTAAGGAAGTTATCAAGAATGCTGATGATTCTTTGACCTTGGTTTTGGAAAATGGGCAGAGCTACACGGTTGATACTCTGATTTGGGCTATTGGTCGGGCTGCCAACACAACTGGTTTTGGACTTGAAAAAACTGGAGTTGCCCTCAATGAACGTGGCTTTATCGTAACGGATGATTACGAAAATACTAACGTTGAAGGGATTTATGCGCTTGGTGATGTTAATGGTAAGATTGAATTGACACCAGTTGCAGTCAAGGCAGGTCGTCTTTTGTCTGAACGTTTATTTGGTGGTCAGACGGCTGCTAAGATTGATTACACTAATGTACCAACTGTTATCTTTAGTCACCCTGCCATTGGTTCTGTAGGTATTTCTGAGGAAGCAGCGCTTGCCCAGTATGGCCAAGATGCCATTAAGGTTTACCGTTCAAGCTTTACGCCCATGTATACAGCTCTTGGAGACCACCGTCAGCCAAGTAAGATGAAGCTGGTGACCCTGGGAGATGACGAAAAAATTATCGGACTTCACGGAATCGGCTATGGTGTGGATGAGATGATTCAAGGCTTTGCGGTTGCCATCAAGATGGGAGCGACCAAGGCTGATTTTGATGCCACGGTTGCCATCCATCCGACGGGAGCAGAAGAATTTGTCACGATGAGGTAGGTTATGACTTTAGAGGAGGTTAGGTCTGCGATTAAGGAAGACCCTCAGAATGCTGTTTATACTGAGCAGGAGATTCCTCCTCTCTTTCAGGTTGATAGCAAAGCCAGGGTTTTGATTATAGGGCAGGCGCCTGGTCTTAAGGCTCAGGAGCGAGGTCAGCTTTTCCAAGATGCTAGTGGCCAACGCTTACGAGATTGGCTGGGTGTGGATGAGTCAATTTTTTATGATTCTGGTCAGATTGCGATTTTACCCATGGATTTTTATTACCCGGGTAAGGGCAAGTCTGGGGATTTACCTCCGAGACCAGGATTTGCAGAGAAGTGGCATCCTGTCCTTCTCAGGGAAATGCCGGACATCCAATTAACTCTTTTGATTGGACAGTACGCTCAGGCTGCTTATTTGAAGACTAGGTCTAGTCTGACGGAGACAGTTCAGCACTTCGAAGACTTTCTACCTGAATTCTTTCCCCTGGCTCATCCATCTCCACGGAACAATATCTGGCTGGCCAAGAACCCTTGGTATCAAGCTCAGCTATTACCAAGATTAAAAGAAGAAGTGGCTAGGGCCCTGAAAAAGTCTTGAAAATCTGAAAAAATCAGATAAAGAGCCTTGACAGGGCTGGTAAAATCCTGTAAACTAATCTAGAACGTGAAAATGTTACTTTATCTTGAAGGGAGTGAATCACATGTCAAAAACAGTAGTACGTAAGAATGAATCTCTTGACGACGCACTTCGCCGTTTCAAACGTTCTGTTACTAAAGCTGGTACTCTTCAAGAATCACGTAAGCGTGAATTCTACGAAAAACCTTCTGTAAAACGTAAACGTAAATCAGAAGCAGCTCGCAAACGTAAAAAATTCTAAGAGTATTTAGAGAAAACTAGCTGAGACTTTAGTCTTGGCTTTTTTCTATCTCTCAGAAGATTGAAAAATGGGCTCTTTGTCAACTGTAGTGGGTTGCCCCATTTAACACCGAGAGAGGACAGGACTTGTCTTCTCTCGTTTTATGTTTATGGCAATGAAAATACGAGTTTTGAAGTTTTCAAAATTTCTGAAACCAAAAGCATTACGCTTAATGACCTTGATGATATTGTTTGTCGCTTCGAGTTTAGCGTTGGAGTAAGGCAGTGCCAAGGCATTGACAATCTTATCCTTGTCTTTCAAGAATGTCTTGAACACCGTCTGAAAGATAGGATTTACGCTATCAAGTGTTTCTTGGATAAGCTCAAAAAACAGGTCAGCTTGCTTTTCTTGGAAATGGAAAAGTAGGAGCTGATAAATCTCGTAGTGCTCTTTCAGTTCTTGGGAATAGCTGAGCAGCTTTGTGACAATTTCCTGATTAGTCAAGTGCATGCGAAAAGTCGGGCGATAGAAGCGTTTATCGCTAAGTTTTCGACTGTCTTGTTGTATCAATTTCCAGTAGCGCTTGAGGGCCCTGTATTCGTGAGATTTTCGGTCAAACTGGTTCATGATTTGGACACGCAGTCGGTTCATGGCCCTGCTCATGTGCTGAACGATGTGGAAACGATCAAGGACGATTTTAGCAGATGGAAATAGTTTCTTAGCGATGTCATAGTAAGGGCTGAACATGTCCATGGTGATGATTTTAACACGATTTCTGACGCTTCTCGGATAGCGTAGAAAGTGGTTACGGATGGTTGCTTGTGTTCGCCCATCAAGAATAGCGACGACCTTGAGCGAGTTAAAGTCCTGAGCAATGAAGCTCATTTTGCCTTTCTTGAAGGAGTATTCGTCCCAGGACATATTCTCAGGCAGCCAAGTCAAGTTAGTCTTGAATTGGAACTCCTTGAGTTTTCGGATGACGGTTGAGGTTGACACCGCTAGATTCTCTGCAATGGTTGTCATGGCGACTTTCTCCATCAATTTTTGGGCGATTTTCTGATTGAGAATGACGGGAATTTGGTGGTTTTTCTTGACCAGTGAAGTTTCAGCGACAGCCATTTTTCCGCAATTAGGACAGCGGAAACGGCGCTTACTTAGACGAATCAGGGTTTTATAGCCAGCGCACTCCAAATAAGGTATTTTGGAGGCTTTCTGGAAGTCGTACTTGGTCATCTGTTCTTGGCAATGTTGGCATTTTGGGGCAGGGTAGTCCAGCTTAGCGATGACTTCCTTGTGACTTCCAGCATCGATATAGTCTGAAATCGAGATATTAGGGTCTTTTATTCCGAGTAGGTTTGTGATAAAATTGAACTGTTCCATATGAGTCTTTCTAATGAGTTGTTTTATCGCTTTTCATTATAGGTCATATGGGACTTTTTTTCTACATTCAAAAAGGCTCCATAATCTCTGCGGGGGAGCTACCCACTACAGAAATTATAGAGCCGAAAAATGTAAATTTCATAAGCCTTTGATGAACATGAGTGTCTAGATATGGTATACTATTAGAAATGCTAATGCTTTTTGACCATGACAAGAACGGTCCATCTCACATGGAAGCTGAGTTTGTGATTGAGCGCTAGAAAGGGACAAAATGGACTATCAGGAAAGTTTAGACTGGATTCACCAGCAACTTAAATTTGGGATTAAACCGGGCCTAGAGCGGGTCAAATGGCTCCTAAATGAATTAGGTAATCCCCAGAAAAAGGTCCAGGCTGTCCATGTGGTAGGGACCAATGGAAAGGGCTCTACGGTCAATTACCTCCAGACCATTTTTACTAAGGCTGGCTATGAGGTCGGGACCTTTGTGTCGCCCTATATTATGGACTTTCGGGAACGGATTTCTATCAACGGTATCATGATTGCCAAGGATGAATTTGTGGCTATGGCTAACGATGTTCGTCCAATCGTCGAACGTCTGCCGCTGGAGACAGAGTGGGAGCCTGCCACAGAATTTGAAATCATTACGGTTCTCATGTTTGAGTATTTTGGTAATCGTCATCCCGTTGATATCGCCTTTATTGAGGCGGGGCTTGGCGGACTTTATGATTCGACCAACGTCTTTCATCCGCTAGCAGTGATTTGCCCATCTATTGGCTTGGATCATCAGGCTATTCTAGGTGAGACTTATAAGGAAATAGCAGAGCAAAAAGCAGGCGTCCTCAAGTCCCAGGTTCCTTTTATCTATGCGGTTGAGCGTGATGATGTCCGCCGGGTTTTTGAAGAGACAGCAGCAAGTCTTTCTTGCCCCACCTATGAACTAGGAAAGGACTTTAAGATTAGGGAGCAGGGCTCGGGCTTTGTCTTTGCCTATGGTGATGATGAGCTCACAGTTAAAGATTTAGCAATGCTAGGTCATCATCAAATGGCCAATGCCAGTCTCGTCATCATGGCCTGTCTCCTCTTGCGAAAAAACTATTCCAAAGTGACAGACCAGGTGATACTTTCTAGCTTGACTCAGGCCAAATGGCTGGGAAGAACCGAGCTGATACGGGATAATCTCATGATTGATGGTGCCCATAATAAAGAGTCCGTGGTTGTATTGGTAGACCTACTAAAAACAAAGTATGCTGATAGAGAAGTTCATATCCTCTTTGCAGCCATTGATGGCAAGCCTGTCGATCAGATGCTAGAACAGTTGGCTAAATTTTCTAGCCTGACAGTAACGACCTTTGATTATCCAAGTAGTTTGACCTTAGACCGTTACCCTGCATCATATGAACATATTGAGTCCTGGCAGGAGTGGTTGGAGACTGTATACGACGAGTCTAATTCTGCCCTTTATGTAGTGACGGGATCACTCTATTTTATCTCTGCTGTTCGACACTATCTCTTAGAACAAGCTGATTAGTCTGGGGTCTTTATTTGACTGGGTCTTACTGTTTGCTTTCAAGCAACAAATGGAGACTGAGTCTCAAAGCTCTGCCTTTTTCGACAAAAAAACAACGATAAGTATAGGAAAAATGATGAATACAACTGATAAACTTGAAGTGGCTGTTTACCAGCTTTTGGAGGCCCTGGGTGAAAATCCAGAGCGTGAAGGGTTAGTTGATACGCCTAAGCGGGTGGCCAAGATGTTTCGTGAAATGTCTGCCGGCCTTGGAAAAGATCCCAAGGATGAATTTACAGCAGTCTTTTCTGAAGGCCATGAGGAAGTGGTCTTGGTCAAAGACATTGAATTTCATTCCATGTGTGAGCACCACTTAGTCCCCTTCTTTGGCAAGGCTCATGTAGCCTATATTCCTCAAGAGGGTAAGGTTACAGGACTTAGCAAATTGGCTCGGGCAGTTGAAGTTGCTAGTAAGCGGCCACAGTTACAAGAACGTTTGACAGCCCAAGTTGCAGATGCCTTGCAAGATGCCCTCAATCCGCAGGGAGTTTTTGTGATGGTTGAAGCAGAACACATGTGTATGGCCATGAGAGGGATTAAGAAACCTGGTGCCAAGACAGTGACAACTGTTGCGCGTGGACTCTATCAAGAGGATCCAATTTTGCGCCGTGAAATTCTTTCTATGATTAAGGACTAGGGGGTTAGCATGAAAATTGGTAAGTATGAACTTGCTGGCAATGCAGCCATCATGGGAATCCTTAATGTGACCCCTGATTCGTTCTCTGACGGTGGCAATTACATTTCTGTAGATGCCGCTTTGGCTCAGGTAGAGCAGATGTTGGCGGATGGGGCTCAGATAATCGATGTTGGCGGAGAATCGACTCGTCCTGGTGCGGAGTTCATCTCTGCGGAGGAAGAGATTTCGCGGGTAGTGCCAATTATTAAGGCTATTCGACAACGCTTTGACTGTCTGATTTCTATTGACACTTATAAGACTGAGACGGCTAGAGTAGCTTTAAAGGCTGGAGCCCACATTCTTAATGATGTCTGGGCAGGGCTTTATGACGGTGGCATGCTGGATTTAGCTGCGGAGTATAAGGTGCCCATTATCCTGATGCACAATAAGGTGGAAGAAGCTTATGAAGATGTTGTCACTGAGGTTTGTGACTTTTTGTCTGAACGTGCTCAGGCAGCCCTCCAAGCTGGAATCCCAGAGGACCATATCTGGTTGGATCCAGGTTTTGGTTTTGCCAAAAATGTTGACCACAATCTAGCCCTGTTAAAAGGTTTAGAGCGAGTGACTGAGTTGGGATATCCTGTTTTATTTGGAATTTCTCGCAAGCGTGTGGTCGATTATTTGTTGGGCGGCGGAACCAAACCCTTGGAGCGCGACCAGTCCACGGCTGCTTTATCAGCCTATGCCTTGGACAAGGGCTGTCAAATCGTCCGTGTCCACAATGTGGCTGCCAATCGAGATGTGGTTAAGACCCTAGCCCAATTGATGTGAGGTTATCATGGATAAGATTATTTTAGAAGGTTGTCGATTTTACGGCTACCACGGGGCTTTTTCTGAAGAAAAAACCTTGGGACAGATTTTTGTTGTGGATTGTGAATTGACGGTTGATTTATTAGCGGCTTCAGTAACGGATGCCCTAGCTGATACGGTACACTACGGCCATGTTTTTGAGACCATCCGGAAGCAGGCGGAGCAGGCTAAGTATGACCTGATTGAGCGTTTGGCAGGAGCTATCATCGAAGATATTTTTGCTGAATTTCCTCCCGTTCAAGCCATTCGACTCAAGGTAACCAAGGAGAATCCTCCCATTGCTGGGCACTACAAGGCAGTTGGAATTGAACTTTATAGGGAGCGCCCATGACGAGAGCTTATTTGAGTTTAGGCACCAATATGGGGGACAGACTTGGCTACCTTCAGCAGGCAATCGACGCACTTGATAAGCATAAGCGTATCCAAGTGACTCAGGTTTCTTCCGTCTACGAGACGCCAGCCTGGGGCAATGAAAATCAAGCTGATTTTCTTAATATCGCTTGCCAAATTGAGACTGATTTAACCCCTTTAGAACTCTTGGACGCCTGTCAAACTATCGAGCAGGAGTTGGGGCGCGTGCGTCATGAGCATTGGGGCCCTCGAACCATAGATTTAGATATTTTGTTGTTTGGGGATAGGATCATAGCAGAGCAACGCTTGCAGGTGCCTCATCCCTATATGAGAGAACGGGCCTTCGTCTTAGTCCCTCTGTTGGAACTAGATGATCAGCTCTGCCATCCTGTCACCGAAACCTTATTATTGGACGATTTGGCGGTTCTAGACCAAAGCCAAATCAAAAAGCTGAGTGACCGCGTAGATTAGCTAAAAAAGTTTGCATATCTATCGCTATAGCCTGTGAATTTTGATATAATAAAAAGCGGTATCAGCCGTTTTTTATTGTGTCCAAAAGATATTGTGACCAAGGCTTAACCAACTTATTTTTTGAATTGAGAAATTATGATAGAACAAATTAAAGAAACTCTGGTTGGCATTGATATCCGCTACCAAGAGCCCTTAAAACATTATACCTATACTAAAGTGGGTGGTCCTGCAGATTATCTGGTCTTTCCGCGTAACCGTTCGGAGGTCCAACGCGTTGTAACCTTTGCCAATAACAACGGGATTGACTGGATGGTCTTAGGAAATGCTAGCAATATCATCGTCCGAGAATCAGGTATCCGTGGTTTCGTTCTCATGTTTGATAAACTTTGTGACGTCACGGTTAATGGTTATGTCATTGAAGCAGAAGCAGGTGCTAATCTGATTGAGACAACAAAAGTTGCCAAGCGTCAGAGCTTAACAGGCTTTGAATTTGCATGTGGAATTCCAGGGTCAGTCGGTGGGGCTGTCTTTATGAACGCAGGTGCCTATGGTGGTGAGATTGCCCATGTCCTATCTTCTGTTAAGGTCTTGACACGGGAGGGTGAGATCAAGACGATTGAAGCGCGTGATTTGCGCTTTGGCTATCGCTATTCTGCCCTACAGGATTCAGGCGATGTTGTCTTGTCAGCGAAATTCTCCCTTAAACCTGGTGATTATACGCAGATTAGTCAAGAGATGGCACGTTTGACCCACCTTCGTGAACTCAAGCAACCCTTGGAATATCCGTCATGTGGCTCGGTCTTCAAACGTCCCTCTGGTCACTTTGCTGGTCAACTGATTATGGAGGCTGGCTTGATGGGGCATCGTATCGGTGGGGTTGAAGTTTCTAAGAAACACGCTGGCTTTATGGTTAACATAGCTGACGGTTCAGCCCAGGATTACGAAGATTTGATTGCCCATGTTATCCAAACGGTTCAAGAACATTCAGGCGTGACCTTGGAGCGTGAGGTTCGGATTATCGGCTAGTACTCGGGACTGCCCTAGCTATTTGTCATTTGGACATAGCAGAGCAGTTCTACTATTTTAAATTCTTAAAATCTCATTTTAGGTCATTAGGTTTCCTTACCTACTCTCTTATGACTGGGTCAAGCTGTCTTGTCAAATGAGATTTTGACTGAGTATTACAAAAGAATTTGGATACCAGTAGGTTATAAAGTCGTCAGCATCCTAGATTATAAACACACAAAAAATCATTTTCTGGAGGTTTTATGCGAATTGACTAATTCAATCATTGCATTTAAAAATGTCTCAAAGGTTTTTGAGGACAGCAACACAACCGTGTTGAAGAACATCAATTTTGAGTTAGAAGAAGGAAAATTCTACACTCTTCTCGGTGCATCGGGGTCAGGAAAGTCTACGATTCTAAATATCATTGCAGGATTGTTGGATGCGACGACTGGCGATGTCTATCTGGATGGCAAGCGGATTAACGATGTCCCTATCAATAAGCGGGATGTCCATACCGTCTTCCAAAATTATGCTCTCTTTCCCCACATGTCCGTTTTCGAAAACGTCGCCTTTCCACTCAAGTTGAAAAAGGTTGACAAAAAGGAAATTGAAAGTCGGGTTAAGGATGCCCTCAAGATGGTTCGTTTGGAAGGTTATGAAAAACGGGCCATTCAAAAATTGTCTGGTGGTCAGAGACAACGGGTGGCCATTGCGCGTGCCATCATCAACCAGCCTCGGGTGGTCTTGTTGGATGAACCCCTCTCTGCACTGGACTTGAAACTGCGGACTGAAATGCAATATGAATTGCGTGAATTGCAGCAACGCCTTGGTATCACCTTTGTATTCGTGACCCACGATCAGGAAGAAGCTCTGGCTATGAGTGACTGGATTTTTGTCATGAATGACGGAGAAATCGTCCAGTCTGGGACGCCTGTAGATATCTATGACGAGCCTATCAACCACTTTGTTGCAACCTTTATTGGTGAATCTAATATCCTGCCAGGTCGCATGATTGAGGACTATCTGGTAGAATTTAACGGCAAACGCTTTGAAGCAGTCGATGGAGGGATGCGTCCCAACGAAGAAGTTGAAGTGGTTATTCGCCCAGAAGACCTTCGCATTACGCTACCAGAGGAAGGTAAGCTCCAGGTTAAGGTTGATACTCAGCTCTTCAGAGGGGTTCACTATGAAATTATTGCCTATGATGACTTGGGGAATGAATGGATGATTCATTCAACTCGTAAGGCTATTGAAGGGGAAGTTATCGGTCTTGACTTTGAGCCTGAGGACATTCATATCATGCGTCTCAATGAGACGGAGGAGGAATTTGACGCCCGTATTGAAGAATACGTGGAAGTGGAAGAAGTCGAAGATGGTCTAATCAACGCCATCGAGGAGGAGAGAAATGAAGAAAACCTCTAATCTCTTTTCCGTTCCTTATCTTCTTTGGGTAGTCCTCTTTGTCTTGGCACCTCTGGCCTTGATTATTTACCGGTCCTTCTTTGATATTTCTGGAAATTTTACCTTTGCTAACTATCACACTTTCTTCTCCAGCGGTACCTATTTGCGGATGAGTTTTAACTCCATTCTCTACGCTGGAATTATCACATTGGTGACCTTGCTGATGGCCTATCCAGCTGCACTGGTCTTAACTCGACTCAAGCACAAGCAACTATGGCTGATGCTGGTTATCTTACCGACATGGGTCAATCTTCTGCTAAAGGCCTACGCCTTTATGGGGATTTTTGGTCAACAGGGTGGGATCAATGTCTTTCTCAGTTTTATCGGTGTGGGTCCTCAGCAGATTCTTTTTACGGATTTTTCCTTCATTTTTGTGGCGTCCTACATTGAGTTGCCCTTCATGATGATTCCAATTTTCAATGCCTTGGATGGGATTGAACATAACCTTGTTGATGCCAGTCGTGACTTAGGGGCAACAGAGTGGCAGACCTTTAGCCAGGTAACCTTTCCTCTTTCTATGAATGGGGTTCGCAGTGGTGTCCAGGCTGTTTTCATTCCTAGTCTGAGTCTCTTTATGTTGACGCGTTTGATTGGCGGAAACCGAGTGATCACTTTGGGAACAGCCATTGAACAACACTTCTTGACTACCCAAAACTGGGGAATGGGGTCTACCATTGGTGTGATTCTTATCATGGCCATGTTAGCGACTATGTGGCTGACTAAGGAAAGGAGAGGACAATGAAAAAATTTGCAAATCTCTACCTTACCCTAGTCTTTCTGATTTTGTACATTCCAATTGCCTACCTGATTTTTTATTCCTTTAATGCGGGTGGCGATATGAATGGCTTCACAGGCTTCACCTTGGAACACTACCAAACAATGTTTGAGGACAGTCGTCTCATGCATATCTTGGTCGATACCTTTTTCCTAGCCTTTTTATCAGCCTTGATTGCCACTGCGATTGGAACTTTTGGGACGATTTATCTTCATCAGTTGTCTCGCCGTCGGCAAAATAGTCTGCTAAGTCTGAACAACATTCTGATGGTGGCACCTGATGTTATGATTGGAGCCTCCTTCCTGATTCTCTTTACCTATCTGAATTTTCAGTTAGGAACAGCCTCAGTCTTACTCAGTCACGTAGCCTTTTCCATTCCAATCGTAGTCCTTATGGTCTTGCCCCGCCTCAAGGAGATGAACTACGACATGGTCAACGCTGCCTATGACTTAGGGGCGACTCATTTTCAAATGCTCAAGGAAGTTATGCTGCCTTATTTGACCCCTGGGATTATTGCAGGCTATTTCATGGCCTTCACCTATTCCCTGGATGACTTTGCCGTAACCTTCTTTGTGACTGGAAATGGATTTTCAACCCTGTCTGTGGAAATTTACTCACGGGCTCGTCAAGGGATCTCACTCGAAATCAATGCCCTGTCGACTGTTGTTTTCCTCTTTTCCATTCTACTGGTTATTGGATATTACATGATTTCAACGGAAAAGGAGGTCAAAGATGCGTAGACTCTATTCCTTTATTTTTGGCGTAATCGCTATCGTTGCCATCCTTTTTGGAATTTCATTTTCGATGACGGCAAAATCTGGAGCTGCCTCTGACAAATTGGTTATCTATAACTGGGGAGATTATATTGATCCAGAGCTTTTGGAGAAATTCACTGCGGAAACAGGCATCAAGGTCCAGTACGAGACCTTTGATTCTAATGAGGCCATGTACACCAAAATTAAGCAGGGTGGCACGACCTATGACATTGCGGTTCCAAGTGACTACATGATCGACAAGATGACCAAGGAAAACCTGCTTGTTGCACTGGACTATAGCAAGATTACTGGCATGGACCAAATCGGCGAGGAATTCCTGAATAAGTCCTTTGATCCTGGAAACAAATATTCCATTCCTTATTTTTGGGGAACGCTCGGCATTGTCTACAACACAACGATGGTAGATGAGGCACCTGAGCAATGGACAGACCTTTGGAAATCTGAATACAAAAACGACATCATGCTGGTCGACGGAGCCCGTGAAGTCATGGGAATGGGTCTCAATGCTTTGGGCTACAGTGTGAATAGCTTGGAGTTGAACCAACTTGAAGAGGCTCAAGTTTATCTCAATGAATTGACCCCTAATGTCAAAGCTATCGTTGGTGATGAGATGAAGGGCTATATGATTAACGGTGATGCAGCTATTGGCGTGACCTTCTCAGGTGAGGCCAGTGAAATGCTAGATGGGAATGAAGACCTGGTTTATGTGGTTCCTTCTCAGGGCTCCAACCTTTGGTTTGATAACATTGTCATTCCAAAGACGGCCAAGCATTATGATGAGGCCTATGCCTTTATCAACTTCATGTTGGAACCTGAAAATGCAGCTCAGAATGCAGAGTATATTGGCTACGCAACGCCAAATAATGCTGCAAAGGCTCTCATGCCTAAAGAGATTACAGAAGATGAAGCCTTCTATCCATCTCAAGACGTCGTCGAAAATTTAGAAGTCTATGATAACCTCGGCCAAGAATGGTTGGGTATCTACAATGACTTCTACCTTCAATTTAAAATGTATCGTAAGTAAAAACGGAATTATGAAAAATCATCAAAAAGACTTTCATTTTACCAATAGTCACATCCTCGTCTTAGTTTGGCGAGGATTACTTGTAGGCCTAGTTGTTGGTATCGTCGTTAGCAGTTTTCGGTTGGCTATTTCAAGATTAACAGCGGTTTTCCACAATCTCTATCAGGGAGCCAGTCAATCACTAAGCAATCTTATAATTTTGGTGCTGATCCTATTGCTTTCTTGCTTACTATTAGCCAAATTTCTGCAATCAGAACCTAATATCAAAGGTTCAGGTATTCCCCATGTTGAAGGAGAGTTACAAGGACTCATGGATCCTGACTGGTGGTCAATCCTTTGGAAGAAATTTTTCGCTGGGATCTTATCGATTTCTATGGGCTTTATGCTAGGACGGGAAGGTCCTAGTATCCAGCTGGGAGCAATGACTGCCAAGGGGCTGGGCAAAAAGCTTGGTCTCTCTCGAATGGAGCTCCATGCCCTAATCGCTAGCGGAGCCGCAGCAGGATTGGCCGCAGCCTTTAACGCTCCGATTGCTGGCCTCCTCTTTGTTGTAGAGGAAGTTTATCGGCAGTTTTCCCGCTTGACTTGGATAACAACACTGGTGGCAGCCCTGACTGCAAATTTTGTGTCTCTGACCCTCTTTGGCCTCACACCTGTCTTACATATTGAGTTGGATGGTCCTAAGTTGCCTCTGACCCAGTATGGTTTGCTGGTAGTTCTAGGGATTATTCTTGGTCTTTTGGGCTGGCTTTATGAGGCCATGACCTTGAATTTGCCCAAGTTTTATGGTTGGATAGGGCGTATCTTACACCTTAAACCAGCTTACTATAGTATTTTTGCCCTCCTCTTTATCTTACCAATCGGTTACCTATGGCCAGACCTTTTGGCAGGGAACCATCACTTGATTTTAGACCTACCAAGTGGTCATTTGATGCTCGGTACGGTGGTGTTGTATCTTCTGATTCGCTGGATGGGCTCCATGGTTTCATACGGTACAGGCTTACCAGGTGGGATTTTCTTGCCGATATTAACACTGGGTTCTCTTGCTGGCTCCTCTATTGGCTTAACCATGGCAGAGCTGGGACTTTTAAGTCGAGATTATCTGTCCTTATTCATTGTTTTGGGGATGGCGGGATTCTTTGGAGCCGTTTCAAAAGCTCCGCTGACGGCCATGATTTTGGTGGCAGAGATGGTTGGTAGCCTTGAAAATCTAATGGTCATGGGCCTTGTGACCTTTACTGCCTATTTGACTATGGACTTACTCAAGGGCAAGCCTATCTATGAGGCCATGCTTGAAAATATGCAACTTGGAGAAGTAGAGGTAGAGCATGATGAAATGGTCATGTTAGAGCTAGTTGTGACTGAGCGACTTGGAGGACGTCGTATTCGTGACCTCAGTCTACCAGATCATGTCCTTATCACCGGACAAAATCATGGTGGGTATGCTCAGGTTGTCAAGGGGCAGACTCGTCTACAGACTGGTGCCAGTCTTTATGTACTCACTCCGCTTTCTAAAACTCAGCAAGTAAGACAGTATTTTGTCGCAGAATAAAGTTGTATGCAATTACTCATTTAACATCAAAGTTATAGATTGTTAGGTTGCTTTACCTAACTCAAGTTATGTCTTTGTCAGCCTGTCTTGTCGTTTTAATTTTGACTGACCTTAACCTCATTCCAATTCAGGGTGAGGTTTTTACATTTGTGACCATTCGGGCATAAATAAGTGTCGTTTAGGAAACATTATTATGTTTTTAAAATTTTAGGGTATAATAAAACCATAAGAATTCCCTTGGATTCTTGGTATTGTCTAACTTTTGTAGTGTTGAAGAACATTCTACAAACCTATATAGAAGGAGATTAATTATGCCTATTATTTTTATTATTATTTTGGTACTTACTCTGTTACTTGTCCTAGGAATTTTTCTAGCAGGATTCGTATCAGCGTCACCTGGTGAGATTAAGGTCATCTCGGGTCCGCGTGGTCAGCGTGTGGTTCATGGTAAAACTGGGTGGAAGATTCCTATTTTAGAGCGTGTTGACCGCATGACTGCTGGAATGGTATCTGTAGATGCTAAGACCTCTGATTTTGTGCCAACCAATGACTATATCAACGTTAAAGTTGATGCAGCGGTTAAGGTAAAAATTGGAACAGACCGTCCTGAACTCTTCCAAGCAGCCACTCGGAACTTCCTCTACAAGTCTCAAGATGAAATCGCTGATGAAGTTCGTGATACCTTGGAAGGTCACTTGCGGGCCATTATCGGTCAGATGAAGCTGGAACAAATTGTTACAGACAGAATTTCATTCTCTGAAAAAGTTCAAGAAAACGCGACAAAGGACTTGGAAGAAATGGGGCTTGAAATTGTAGCCTTTAACATCCAAGGTTTGATTGATGAGAAGGGTGTTATCGAAAACTTAGGGATTGATAATACAGAACAGATCCGCAAGGAAGCTGCCAAAGCTAAGGCTAAGGCCCAACAAGAAATTGCAGAGCAACAAGCCTTCTCAGATAAGCTTGCCAATGATGCTCGTGTGGCAGCTGATTTGGAAATTGCCCAAAAGCAAAACGAATTGGCCAAACGCCAAGCAGCCTTGAAAGCTGAAGCAGATATCGAACGCGCCAAGGCGGATGCGGCCTACAATATCCAAGAACAAGTTCAGCGGAAGGATATTGAGTTAGAAACGGCTAATGCCAATATTGTGAAGCAAGAGCAGGAAGCTTTGGTTAAAGAGCAAGAAGTTAAGGTTCGTCGCCAATCCTTGGAAGCTGAAATCAAGGCTCAGGCAGATGCTGAACGTTATGCCCAAGAGCAAAAGGCTCAGGCTGATTTCTTCCGTCGCCAAAAAGAAGTTGAAGCCGAAGCTTACGAGCGGACCCAACAAGCCCAAGCCGACAAAGAAGCTATGTTGGCAGAAGCCCAAGGTATTCGTGCCAAGGGTGAGGCCGAAGCGGCAGCGATTGAAGCCAAGCTCTTAGCAGAAGCTCAAGGTTTGGAGAAAAAGGCAGAAGCCATGGCCAAGATGAACCAAGCCGCTGTCCTTGAAATGTACTTTAACACATTGCCTGATGTGGCCCGCGCAGTCGCAGAGCCTTTGGCTAATATCAACTCTATCACTATGTATGGTGAAGGCAACTCGGCTAAAATGGTGGAAGATATCACCAAGTCTATGACTCAAGTTCAAGCTGGACTTGGAGATTCTCTTGGCTTGGATATCAAGCAACTCATGAACACCCTTGTTGGTGTCAAAGCTTCCTCACCAGTCATCGAACAAGCTGTTGAATCAGGTGTTGAATCTGCCCAAGATAAGAAATAACCTATGAGAGATCGAGCTATGACTCGGTCTCTTTTACCATGTGGAATGAAAAGGCAAGGCGTTTTTAAACTTTCATGATATAATGGTAGAAAATTTTGGAGGTTTTTATGGAAATTGCAGGACTGGTCTTTGAAAAATTAGTAATGCTCTTCAGCTTGATGGGTTTGGGACTTTATCTGGCTAAACGAGATATCTTGACTCCAGATGTGACGAAGCAACTTTCAAAACTATTAACGAGTTTTGTGGCACCGAGTCTAATTTTGTCGACCTTTATGCAAACTGAATTTTCAGTGGAGAAATTGCGGTTATTTGGTTTGACCATTTTAGCGGCTCTGATTATTATGTTGGTCAGGATTGCTTTTGTCACGTTTATCTTTAAGAAACGTCCTGCCATTGATCACTATGCCTCGATTTTTGCCAATATCGGATTCTTAGGAACTCCTCTTGTTCTAGCAGTTGGTGGCAGTGAGGCGGTCTTCTACATTTCTGGCTTTGTTATTGTCAATCAAACCCTGCAGTGGACCTATGGACTCTATCTATTGACTAGGGATAAGTCGACGATTTCATTAAAGTCAGCCCTATTGAATCCAAGCTTTTTAGCAACTCTTATGGGTTTGTTTATCTTTTGTATTCCTTTTGCTCTACCAAGTTTCCTCCAAGATACGATGGCAAGTTTCGCTCAGCTCAATACGCCTTTATCGACAGTAGTTCTTGGTACTTATTTCTATGGAGTTCATTGGAGAGAGATTTTCCTGTATCGTCCTGCCTATGTTACAGTCTTGATGCGGTTGGTTGTGACTTGTCTGATTAGTCTTGGGATGATTTGGGCTTTCAGATTGACAGATTTTAATGTCAATTTAGCCTTGACGATTGCGGTTTCTACGCCTACAGCCATGAATACGGCACTCTTTAGTCAGGTCTATGGCGGAGACTATCAACATGGATCGCGTATGGTTTTACTGACAACGCTATTTTCTCTTATATCACTTCCTCTAATGATTGCTTTGGCAGGTTTCCTCTACTTATAAGTGTATAGGAAAAAAGAGTTGGGTAGGCCTCAAATAAATTGAAAAGAGTGTTATAGTAAATCTTTATATCTAAGTGTTGATATGATGTGGTTATTCCTAGACTTTTTGGTCTGACTTTAAACTGTTCTATCTAAAAATATAAAATCGGTTGGATTGTTTACCCAACCGATTTTAAATAAGTTTATCAACCATGAGAGTCTGCTCTGCTATGTCCCAAAAGTTTAGAGACGAAGTCCTGATAAAAGTAGGCTAATCCCCACTAAGAGAACGATGAAAGCGAAGAGATAGCCGATGATAGCAGCAGAAAAAATAGGATTAATAAAGAGAAAGAGTGCTACAAGAATCGTGATTGTTGCTGACCAGAATTCTCGACGACTGTCCGGAAAGTTAGCCTTGTAATAGGTATAAGCTGCCATCAGACGAGTACCACCTAAAAACATAAGCCAGTAGGCTACAATACTAAAAACAGTCGTGGATAAAGAAAAAGCAGAAGAACTGAGAAATAGGATTGCAAAGAAAAGTGAGAGGATACTTTGGATTAGATTCCATGGCCGACGGTAGGCTGGTGAAGAACGAATATAATTTCTTAGACCTAGGGCCCCATGATAAAACAGAACTAGGGCACCAATCCATCCGATACTAGCGACTGGCGTTAAAGGATGAGAAAAGAGATAAAAAGCAAGTAAGCAAATTAATAAACCAAAGAGGATCAACGAACGTTTCATTTAGACTGTCCTTTCTATGATGTTTAATTATAGCTAAAGTCAGAATCCTTGTCAAAAATTGAAGGGTTGACTCTCAAAAATGATTTTCTCTATGCTATCTGTTATAATAGGTGTATTCTAAATAGTGAGGTAGAACAATGAAACTTTTACATACCTGTATCCGCGTCAAGGACCTTGATGCCTCTATCAAATTTTACTCTGAAGCATTTTCATTTAAGGAAGATCGTCGCAAGGATTTTCCTGACCACAAATTTACCTTGGTCTTTATGAAGACTGAAGGGGAAGACTTTGAATTGGAGTTGACCTATAATTATGATCACCCTGGCTATGATCTTGGAACAGGTTATGGACACTTAGCAGTCGGAGTTGAAGACTTGGAAGCTAGTCACCAAGCTCATCTCGATGCTGGCTATCCTGTGACTGACCTCAAAGGATTACCAGGGCAACCAGCCCACTATTATTTCGTACAGGATCCGGATGGTTATAAGATTGAAGTGATCCGTTTGTAAGAAAACTAAAAACCTATGTTACATTGAACTGCTCCCTGTCAAGTGGACAATCAAATAATAAAAGATTTAAGCTACGGCCTTGTTCCTCATTTCAAGAGGGGCAAGGCCGTTGTTGCGCTCTTG
>NZ_JBHRZV010000035.1:0-2227 GCF_042649745.1 Streptococcus caprae
TTTGGTGAATAGAATAAGTTAAAATTTATGATAAATTTTAACCTAGTTTAGAAAGATATAGTTAGTTTAATAAAGAGGATTACCTAAGTTAGGTAGTCCTTTTTCTTGTGATAACTTTTTCAAGTTCATCTTGTTATCATAGTGCTATCTTATGGAAAAAGGAGATAGCACTAGTGATGTTAAACAAAATGAAGGCTCGGCTATTGATTGGTTTGGGTGGTTTAGCAGTCACCAGCTTTATGGTGATGATGGGCTACACCATTGGTTCTCAGTCTGTCACCAATCACACGCAGAAACAAATCCAGTCTGAGGCTCAAAAATTACTGGCCAAAGAGAAAGAAAAAGAGAAGGCAAGTGTTCTCTCTGATGAGTTAGTCAAGGAATTTCTCACGCAATACTATACCAAGGAAAAATTAGGCGAGAACAACAACCGTATCAAGCCCTATATGACAGATTCTGCCTTTAAGGAAGAGGTATCTCGTCAAGAAGATTCCATTAACCAAGTCTATAAAGACTATATGTTGGATTATCGCTTTGAGTCTGCTCAAGTCTATGTCAATACAGAAGCAAATAAAGCTCTTGCGGAAGTGTCTTATCAGGTTGTTTACGTGTCAGATGTCAGTGATAAGGCTCAGAAAAGCACACAGACAGAAACCACCTCTCTTAAACTATCTTATGCCAAATTGTCAGATAAACTCCTTGTCAATCAGGTAACCATTTGGAATGGGAAGCTAGAGGACTTGAAAGAGTCTTCTGATGAAATAAATTCAAGCATTCCAAAGATTCAAGGCACTACTACAAGTGAGACTAACTAGCAGGAGTTACTCTTCTGCTTTTTTGATAAGGAGATGGCATGACAAGAATTGAAAGAGTGAAACAAAAGGCGATTTTAGAGGTGGCAGAATGAAAAGGCAACGCTTTTCTGTACAATTTTTATAAAGTGTTTTTGTTAAGCGATCACTCGCTTAGCCATAGGTGTTTGGTAATTGAGACTACCGTGTATGCGATGATGATTCCACCAGTGGACATAGTTCTTGGTTTTAAGGGTTAGTTCTTCAAGTGAATGAAAGGTTTCTTGATGAATAAACTCCAGTTTGAAGGAACGGTAGGTGCTCTCAGCTACCGCATTGTCACAAGGACAGCCAGCCTGACTTAACGAACGGGTAATGCCAAAGGTTTCAAGCATCTCATCAATCAACTGATTATCAAACTCCTTGCCTCGATCCGAGTGGAAGAGGTTGACCTTGGTCAGGGCGTAAGGAATGCTTTGAATGGCTTGTTTGACAAGTTCTGCGCTCTTCTTCCAGCCAACAGATACGCCAATAATTTCACGATTAAAGAGGTCAATAATCAAGCAAACAAAAGCCCAATGCTGACCAGCACGGACATAGGTCAAATCTGTCACAATCGCTTCCAATGGTTGTTCTTGGTGGAATTGTCTGGCTAAGCGATTTGGAATAGGGTCTTCGTTTTTCCCTTGAGAACGAGGCTTGAAGCTAGCCTGCTGGTAAACAGATACCAAGTTCAATCGCTTCATGAGGCGACGAATGCGACGACAAGATAGGATAATCCCATCTGAGGCTAGACATTGCTTGATCTTTCGGGCACCGTATCTGGATTTGCTCTCACGGAAAATCTGTTTCACCTTTTCTTCAAGCGCCGCTTTAGATACTGGCTTTGTAGCTCTGTAGTAATAGCTGGAACGCGGGAGATTCAACCACCGACACATGGCTGAAATGCTGTACTTATCCTTGTTAGCAGTGATTATTTCTCTTTTTGTGCCATAATCACCGCTGCTTGCTTTAGGATGTCTAGGTGCATTTCAAGTTCTCTGTTTCGCTTTATAAGAGCTATCAGCTCCCGCTGTTCATCGGTAAGATTATCAATTGATTTGAAAGATCCCGTTGTTTTAGCTTGTCTCACCCATTTATCAAAGGTGGAGGGGATTAGATCATATTCTTTGATCAGCGCACTTCGTTTCATCCCTGCATTGTAAAGGTCAACGATTTGTTGTTTAAAATCATCTGTAAAATGACGGCGTATTTTTCTAGACATGTTCTTTCTCCCATTTTTCTTCAGTGTAGAACACTTTATAAGACTGTCTAGTTTAGTGTAACCGATTCAGAATGTCAAGCCCCGTCTAAAATAGACAGTGTAAAAAAGAATATTAGTTAGTAAGGTATGACTCCCTGAATTCCATAGGGGTCATACCTTTTAATTTTTCTTG
>NZ_JBHRZV010000036.1:0-1032 GCF_042649745.1 Streptococcus caprae
AGGACTACCTAACTTAGGTAATCCTCTTTATTAAACTAACTATATCTTTCTAAACTAGGTTAAAATTTATCATAAATTTTAACTTATTCTATTCACCAAAGGTAGGAAATTTAGATAAATCAATTACTTTATCATATCTAGCTAATATCTCGTCATCATAATGATGAATAACTTCCACTAAGGTCTGTGGGATGGACAATAAAATATTTGAAATTTGGCTAGCATTTTCCTTATCAAGATTCGATTTGACTTCATCAGCTAATATCAGCTCATTATCATGGTACAAGCTACGCGCAATTTCTAAGCGTTGCTTTTCACCTCCAGAGAGTTTATCTGCCTGAAGAATTTGACCCCTTAAAAAGGCTAGATTCACTCGATTAAGAATATCATCCATTTTAGCATCATCGACTGCTTCACCAAGAGTGATATTATCTTCCAGTGATAGCCCATCAAAAACATAGGACTCTTGTAAAATATAAGAAATTGATTTAGCAATTTGTTCCTTTCCTAAGGTCTGTCCAGCATAAGTTACTTTCCCTAAATCTGGCGATATTTCTCCATAAATCATATTCAATAAGGTTGACTTACCACATCCACTGGCGCCAACTAAAGCAATTTTCTCACCTTTTTTGATTTCAAATGACAGATTTTCAAAAAGCAATTTATCTTTAAAACTTAAACTAAGCTTATCGCATACGATAGGGAAAAGGGAGATCGAGGGTTGTTCATTGGTTTCTACATTATCATCTTCAAGTAAATAGGCATACTTTTCTCTAAGTTGCTTAGTTGACTTATAAGTATTGATAAAATACGACAGTTCATTAAATTGATAACCAATATTATGAGAAACCAGATAAATAGCAACAAAACTAGCACCAGAAAGATAATGATAATAAGTCATCATCCCGCCAATAATAATAGGAATGACCGAACAAAAAGCATCAATGCTATTGATTATCATACTATTCAGAGTTCGTTGCTGCTCGTATCTAATATCCTGTTCAACCCTTGTCAACAAAGATGTCATAAAAC
>NZ_JBHRZV010000037.1:0-1251 GCF_042649745.1 Streptococcus caprae
GACCGCTGGGCTAGATGACCGATTAGGGAGTTTAGCTCAGCTGGGAGAGCATCTGCCTTACAAGCAGAGGGTCAGCGGTTCGATCCCGTTAACTCCCATATAAGCGGGTGTAGTTTAGTGGTAAAACTACAGCCTTCCAAGCTGTTGTCGCGAGTTCGATTCTCGTCACCCGCTTTATAATGAAAATTATAATCCAAGCTTTGCTTGGGCGCATAGCTCAGCTGGTTAGAGCGCACGCCTGATAAGCGTGAGGTCGGTGGTTCGAGTCCACTTGTGCCCATATATGGTCCGTTGGTCAAGGGGTTAAGACACCGCCTTTTCACGGCGGTAACACGGGTTCGAATCCCGTACGGACTATATTTGGAGGATTACCCAAGTCTGGCTGAAGGGAACGGTCTTGAAAACCGTCAGGCGTGTAAAAGCGTGCGTGGGTTCGAATCCCACATCCTCCTTAGACAATAGTTTGACTATTGTAATAGATATTAACGCGGGATGGAGCAGTTCGGTAGCTCGTCGGGCTCATAACCCGAAGGTCGTAGGTTCAAATCCTGCTCCCGCAATATAAATTTAGGCTCGGTAGCTCAGTTGGTAGAGCAATGGATTGAAGCTCCATGTGTCGGCGGTTCGATTCCGTCTCGCGCCATTACAATTTAATATTTTGGAGAGATAGCGAAGAGGCTAAACGCGGCGGACTGTAAATCCGCTCCTTCGGGTTCGGGGGTTCGAATCCCTCTCTCTCCATTCCTTTACGGGCATAGTTTAAAGGTAGAACTAAGGTCTCCAAAACCTTCAGTGTGGGTTCAATTCCTACTGCCCGTGTTAATAATATGGCGGGTGTGGTGAAGTGGTTAACACATCAGATTGTGGCTCTGACATTCGTGGGTTCGATTCCCATCACTCGCCTATTTTATTATTGGGGTATAGCCAAGCGGTAAGGCAAGGGACTTTGACTCCCTCATGCGTTGGTTCGAATCCAGCTACCCCAGTTAAACTATCAGCCGGCGTGGCGGAATTGGCAGACGCGCTGGACTCAAAATCCAGTGTCCGCAAGGACGTGCCGGTTCGACCCCGGCCGCCGGTATAGTTTAATGTGGTAGGGAAATCAGAGGTTTTTAACTTCTGATTTTTCTTTTTTCCACTGGTAAGAATTCCGGCTCTTTGTCAACTGTAGTGGGTTGACCAATTTAACACCGAGAGAGGACAGGACTTGTCTTCTCTCGTTTTATGTTTATGGCAATGAAAATACGAGTT
>NZ_JBHRZV010000038.1:0-1198 GCF_042649745.1 Streptococcus caprae
GGGACCTCCTTATGTCATCTTATAAAGATACTAGCCGTCTAATATACTTATAATATAACATAACTTGGAGGATTTGACGCTTTCAAGGGGAAGGTTCTGACTCAGAGGCAGTGTAGGGAACAGCGTTGGTTGCTGGATTATCATTACCTAACGTGTGGTCCGCTGTTTGATTGGTCAGGACATAAATCTGCTTACCGGCCCCTGAATTTTCATAGATATGAGAAACCGTGCCGATGTAGGAGCTATTAGAATTTATAAAGAGCTTTGATTTTCCAACTTTAAGATTTTTTTCATATTCTAAATTTATTAAACGGATTATTTCTTTATCACTATATGTCCTAATCATTGCTTAACAAATCACTCAATTCTTCAGAAATTGAGCTTCCTCCCAATTCGTATTCACCATTTACTAATGCAATGTTTTCTGAAATAGTTACACCCTTATCCCCATTAATGAATAAAGTAAAATGAATGGAGTGTGAAGGTGATAAATAAACTGAATCTTTATCAAGTTCATAAGATTTAATAGTTCCTTGTTCTGTAAATGATTGCTTATCCAAATTTTTGAAACTATGCCTAATTTGTTCTTGGACCTCCTCACTCTCGACAATCTCAATCATTTCCTGCTTCTCAGCTTCACGTTTGTCTTCCGTCGCTTTTTTACCTCCTAGAATACTACATCCGCCTAGCAAGGCTAGAACCAGAAGACTTAATATGGATAGGTTGAGGAATTTCTGCTTTGTCATGGGGACCTCCTTTTATTTCATATTCCAAGTTAACCAACTCAATAATCTCTTTATCAGTATATACAGACATACAGTTTACTCCAAAATTTTCGAAAGTTCTTCACTAATCACATAAGACGAATGGTAGAGCTTCTCTTCGTCTTGCTTTAATGTAGTCGTGAGGGTTAATTTTTCATCGCCATTGATATAGAGTGTTACCATAATACCTCCCATTGGAGAGAATTCTAAGGAATTTAGATCTACAGAGTAAGTCTCAATTTTTGAGTCTTTTTCAAAAGCTGTTGAACTCTCCTGTTTAATTAAATCTTTGAAAACATTCTTAGCTTCCTCGCTCTCGACAATCTCAATCATTTCCTGCTTTTCTGCTTCACGTTTGGCTTCCATCGCTTTTTTTCCTCCTAAAATACTGCATCCGCCTAGCAAGGCTAGAACCAGAAGACTTAATATGGATA
>NZ_JBHRZV010000039.1:0-18757 GCF_042649745.1 Streptococcus caprae
CTTGGTTCGTCTTGTTCAGTTTTCAAAGGGCATCGTTGCCCACTCACGAGACAACTATATTAGTTTAGCAAATCATCAATTATTTGTCAACAAGTTTTTTTCAACTTTTTTTATTTTTTTAGTCGAGCTTCTCGTGGGCAAATTGATAGCTTTGTTACTATAACATACTCCTAACTTACTATGCAATCCTTTTGTTTGAAAAATAAAAAGCTCGAAGGGTGTACTGACCCCCAAAAGTTGGACAAGAAATATTATTGAAAGGATTTAATTCTGTATTGCACAGGACTAAGTCCTTTTAATTTTGTTTTGATTCGTTTGTTATTGTAGTAAAAAATATAATCGCTAATTGCTTGTTCCAGTTGTTCTAGTGATGTGAAGGTGTTCTCAAATCCATAAAACATCTCAGACTTGAGAATGCCAAAGAAGGATTCCATCATGCCATTATCAGGACTGTTCCCCTTACGAGACATCGAAGGACGAATCCCTTTAGATTCCAAAAAGTGATGATAAGACCAGTGTTGATATTGCCATCCTTGGTCGCTATGGAGAATAGTTCCCTCGTAACGGTTAGCTGGAAAGGCTTTTTCAAGCATGGTATGTACCTGTCTCAAGTTCGGTGAGCGAGATAAAGTAAAGTCAATAATTTCACCATTATAACCATCCATAACAGGGGATAGGTACACTTTTCCCTCCGTTAAAGCAAACTCCGTTACATCTGTATAGCACTTCTCATAAGGTTTAGCTCCTTCAAACTGACGTTGAATCAGGTTGTCAGCCTTCTTTCCTACCTCGCTCTTGTAAGAGGAATACTTGCGTTTCCGACGAATACGAGCAGCTAGTTTCATCTCTGTCATCAAACGTTGGACCTTCTTGTGGTTGACACAGAAGCCTCAATTGAGAAGTTCCAAGTGAATACGACGATAGCCATAGTTGCCCTTGTGTTCGTCATAAATGGCTTGGATTTCAGTCTTAAGTGCCAAATCCTTGTCTTCTTTTGCCAGTTGTTTGAGGTGGTCATAATAACTTGATCGCGCTAGATCTAAAATATCAAGTAATAGCGTTAGGGCAAACTCATCTTTTAGTTCTTGGATGACTCTTGTTGCTTTTTGAGTTTTGCCTCGTCCCGTAAGCGGTAATCTCTCAACTTTTTTAGCACGGCGTTCTCCGCTCTAAGGTATTCCAGTTCTTTTTGAAGACGTTCTAGCTCCGTCATTTCTTCCCAAGTTTTCGTTTTCTTTCGTCCCATCTTTGGCGGTCTCCCTCTTGATTTCTCAAGAATAGTATACCCGTTTTTCTTGTATTGCGCTATCCAGTTTGGAAGCAGCCCACGGTTCGGAAGAGCATACTCAAGAGAGACGGACAGTTGAGACTGACCTTCAAGAAGGACTTTATCCATGATTTCTTGTTTTAACTCGGGAGGATAATACGTATTTTTACCCTTTCGAACAATATCGACTCCATACCTATCCATAAGCTTTACCATATATTTGAGGTTGGAAATCTGAATATCGTAAGCTTGGCTAAGTTGGGACCACGTCAGCCCTTTATTTCTTAGCTCATAGAATTTTAATTTATCTTCGTAGCTCAATTTCATAAAAAAGCACCCCATTCGTTAGATTGTCTGTCTAACTTTTGGGGTGCGGTTCAGGGAAACCTATCTCTTCTGAGCTTTTTTACTTTGTTTAACTATTTGGATCATCCAGACTTCTACCATGCAAACCCTTTTCGCGTTGAGCCTGACGCAGTTTTTCTGGCGTCACATCATTGCCGTCTTCGTCGACAATTTTGATGCCTTCCACATGGGCACGAACACTTCTACGGTAGCCCTCGATGTATTCCTCACGGAGAAGGGCTTGTTCTGCCAATTCTTCCTCCGTTAAACCCACTTCTTTTTTCTTGCGGGCCAATTCATTGATGCGGTTAATTTTTGCTTGTTCCATAATACTGATGTTCAGAGCTTTCTCTATTTGTATAAAAGGTCGCTCGTGTTCAAAATCCTTTCTATCTGATGTTAATCATCCACCTTGTCAAAGGTCGCACTGGCAGTCTTCCTTGCAGGCCTTCTGCTGCGACTTGTTGGAAATGAATTTGGCTGTCTGAGATTTTCTCGATAATAAATTGCATGCCGTCTGTATCGGTCAAGACAATATTCTTGTCCTTGTCAGTTGACAGTTTAGCAGACTGAGCAAGGACACTTGACCCATCACGAATAGTCCAAACACCGTCCTCTTCTCCCAACTCATAAGTGACCTGCCACTCACTGCTTGTCCAGTATCCCTCCAGCCAGTCATAGCTGTCTTGGCTACTGCAAGCTACTAGGACGATACCAGCCAGTGCCAGCAACAAACTTCACAGCTTTCATGACCTGCTCCTATTTGGTGTTCAAGAGGTTAAATGCTGCGACCTTGCGGGCTTTGGCAGTCAGAACAGCCAAGAGAGCCAGTCGGTTGTTTTTCACTGCTTCGTCGTCAGCCATAACCATGGTGTTGTCAAAGAAGGCGTCAATGACTGGACTTAAAGCAAAGAGTTTGTCCAGGTTGCTTGCCATGTCACCTGTCAAGACTAGACCTTCAGCCGCTGCAAAGAGGGCTTTTTCCTGCTCGTTTTCAAACAAGTCTGCCGCCGCTGCGACGCCAGCTGGCGCTTTTTCTGCCAAGTTGAAGACACGGGCCAGGCTTTCCACCGCTTCCTTGTAGCCAGATTCTTGGGATTTTTGGAAAATAGCAGAGCTGGCAGCCAAGAGTTCCTTGACCACATGGGTGTCGCTAGCAAGCACCGCCTCACGGATGTCTTTTGGAATGCTGCTGTCCATCATTTTCTCAATACGGGCAGCGATAAAGGCCATAACTGCATCTTGGTTGTCATAAGTCAAGCTCTCAAAATGCAGGTCATAAAGACTAGCAATCAACTCATCCAGCGGAATGTTCCAACCAAACTTGTCCAAGATACGGACGATACCAGCGGTTGCCCGACGTAAAGCATAGGGGTCGTTTGAACCAGACGGAATCAGACCAACTGAGAAGAAGGACAGCATGGTGTCGAGCTTATCAGCCAGAGCCAAGACAGCTCCGACCTTGGTTTCTGGAAGCTCGCCCTCAGCAGAGTTTGGCAGGTAGTGTTCGCGAATGGCCGCTGCCACACCAGCTGTTTCACCAGCCAAGAGAGCGTATTTTTCACCCATGATTCCTTGGAGTTCATCAAACTCACCAACCATACCGGTCAAGAGGTCAAACTTGTAGATGCTGGCTGCACGAGCAAGGTCTGTCCGTTCTTGGTCAGACAGCTCTGCCATGGCCGCCAAATGCTCAGCAATGACTTTTGTACGGTCCATGTGGGCAGACAAGCTACCGATTTTTTCATGGAAGGTCACATGTTCCAGTTTCGCCACCAAGTCAGCGATAACCAATTTTTGATCTTCCCGCCAGAAGAACTCACCGTCTTCGAGACGAGCCACGAGAACTTTTTCGTTCCCTTTCACGACATTTTCGATGTGTTGGTCGTTTCCGTTTCGGACCGAGATAAAGTTTGGCAATAGCTTGCCAGCCTGGTCACGGACCACAAAGTAGCGCTGGTGATTTTTCATAGAAGTCACCAGAACTTCTTCTGGGACATCCAGGTACTTGGCGTCAAAGGACCCCATGAAGGCAGTTGGGTACTCGACCAGATTGAGGACTTCATTGAGCAAGTCCTCATCAATTTCCACTTGGACGTTTTGAGCCACTTCAATGGCCTTGATTTGGTCTACGATCAACTGCTGACGTTCTTTCGCATCTGCAATAACAAAGACCGAACGCAAGTCATCTTCGTAGCTATCTGCTGTTTGCAACTCTACATCGTGACCGAGGAAGCGATGGCCACGGCTGATACGACCTGACTGGATATCTAGGAAGTCCAATTCCAAGGCCTCATCGTCCACCAAAACTGTAAAGGTGTGGACAGGGCGGATGTAGGCAAAGCTGTTGCTGGCCCAGTGCATGCTAACAGGGAAAGTCATGGCTGCCAAAACTTCGGGAATGCCTGCCAAGACTTCTTTAGCTGGACGACCGGTCTCATTCTTGGTCACGTAGACATATTCTTCGCCTTTGATCTCTTCAAAGCGGATGTCAGCTGTTGTCAAGCCCTTACCACGGACAAATCCTTCTGCAGCCTTGGTAAAGTGACCGTCAGCGTCCAGGGCAATTTTCTTAGCAGGACCCTTGAAGTCTTCGCTCAAGTCTGTTTGTTGCTCCGCCAAGCCAAGCACACGTACCGCCAAACGACGGGGAGTTGAAAAGGTTTGGATACTGTCAAAGGCCAAACGGTTTTCGGTCAAAAAGGCTGCAACACGCTCACCCAACTGGCGTTCGCTCGGTGTTACAGTGTAGGCTGGGAGTTCTTCCAAGCCCAGTTCAATCAATACATTTTTCGTCATTGTTAACCTCAATTTTTCTTTTAAATAGCTTCTTAAAGTGGGAGGGACATCAGAAAACCTTCGGTTTCATGGCTAATTTGGAAGCCTTAGGTCTTCTAAATTCCCTGTGACCTCCCTGAAGTCACTCATCCCACGGCGAAGTTATTTGCGTTCACTCGCTTGCGCTCGTGTTTTTAGTCGTTTAATCTTCGTCTGCCGCAAGGAGCTCCGCACGCGTTGCTTCGTCCAAGAGTGGGTAGCCCAGCTTTTTACGTTCGGCAACGAAGGTTTTGGCAACTACACGGGCCAGGTTACGGATACGGGCGATGTAGCCTGCACGCTCTGTTACGGAAACTGCGCCACGGGCATCCAAGAGGTTAAAGGTGTGCGAACATTTGAGCACGTAGTCATAGGCTGGGTGAACCAGACCTTCTTCCAGAGCGCGTCCTGCTTCCGTTTCAAATTTTTCAAAGTTTTCAAGGAGCATGTCTTGGTTAGACACTTCAAAACTGTATTTTGAATGCTCATATTCTGGCTGCAGGAAGATTTCCCCGTACTTGACACCAGGCGCCCACTCGATGTCGTAAACGGAGTCCACTTCTTGGATGTAGGATGCCAAGCGTTCCAAACCGTAGGTCACTTCAGCAGTGACGGGTCCAGTTGCTAGACCACCGACTTGTTGAAAATAGGTAAACTGAGTGATTTCCATCCCGTCCAACCATACTTCCCAGCCCAGACCAGCTGAACCAGTCGATGGGTTTTCCCAGTTGTCCTCCACAAAGCGGATGTCGTGTTCCAAAGGATTGATCCCCAATTTTTCCAAAGACTGCAAGTAGAGTTCTTGGATATTGCTTGGGCTTGGTTTCATAACCACTTGAAATTGGTGGTGTTGGTAGAGACGGTTTGGGTTTTCCCCGTAACGACCATCTGCTGGACGACGAGAAGGCTCCACATAAGCTGCATTCCATGGCTCAGGACCGATGGCACGCAAGAAGGTATAGGGACTCATGGTCCCAGCCCCTTTTTCCGTGTCATAGGCCTGCATGAGCATACAACCCTGGTCGTTCCAGAATTGTTGCAAGGTTAAAATAATTTCTTGAAAGGTTAGTTTGTTTGACATAATTACTCCTTATTTATTGTAATTCTCATTTCTTGCGATGCTTTGCGAACAGAAACGATTTTTTTCTGTTTGCAAAACTAGTGGATTGTCTAGCTCAACCGCTCTAACGATGACCGTTAGTGGCTAGAGGTATCTGCCGACTAAGTCACTTTGACGAGGCGAAAGGTTAGTTTTTGTGACATATTGCCTTCCTTTTATAATGCCCTTGTTAATAATCCTTGGTCCATCAACCACGTTAAGAGTGGTATGGTAGTGTCCTGCTCTGCCCATTTTTGATAAGTAGCAAAGACAGCCTCAACCGAACCTAGGGTCTCCACCAACTGGTCAATGGTCAGAAAACTCCGCCAGTATTCATAAAAAATACTAGCCATATCGCCCTCATAAGTCGCCTGCCCAAAGTCATTCAGCGAATGCCAGCCTTTTTTGGCTTGAAAGAGTTGCACCAAGAGTTGGTTGGCTCTTTTCTCAGCAGCAAACTCCTCATCCGTCAGAAAATAGCGACGGCTGATGTACTCGACCATCCCTTCCTCAAACCAGATATAGGCGTCATAATTGGCAAAGTCATCCATAAATAGCTCCGACCAGTGAGCCAATTCATGACCAATCACCTGCAACAGATGATTATCAGAAAGTTTGGCATAATGCTGTCGCAAGACTTCCACCTCGGGTGACGGTGGATAATTCTCCAACTGAGCTAGATACACCTCTTTCCAGACAGATAGCTCTGGTGTCATGACCATACGGACATCGTTGGTATAAGCAGGAATGGGAATCTGATGAATCACCTCTGTCGCTCCTCGATGATTGGCCAAAACCATGACCTGAGGGAGTTCCTCAACCTGATAAGTGGTTTTCAAAAAGGTGATGTAATCAGCCAATCGTGATTGGTGAGTTTCAGCAAATTGCCGATAAATCGCCAATTCTTGAGCGGTATCAACGAAAAAACTGTTTTTCATGACACTCCTTTCTCCAAAACAAAAGAACCCCGTCCACACTCCTACACTTACGCATAGGGGCGTCGAAACGCGGTTCCACCCTAATTTATGACTTCATTGGTTCTTTAAAAGATACTGAAAGTGCCGAATCCTACCCTTCCTTGCCTGGCTCCCACTCTCCCAAACTCGCTGTAAAATCTAGATAAGACTTTCCTTCTTAGGGAGTATTATAGCAGAAATTTGCTTGAGTGTCTAATTTTTCTACTATAAATATCGTCAAAATCCTGACTGTTCGTTTACATTCAACTTTTCTTCCATCCTTAAAACCGTCATAGTGTTTAAAAACGTTCTGCTCGTTAAGGATACAACGGATGCTATTTCATACATGGTATGAGGGCCGGATCCCTTGGCTCCTAAGGCACAAACTGTTGGAATTCCCTCAGAAACCAGGATACCAGAATCCGAAGCCCCTCCAACTCGAATAGGTTTGACTTCCCCATAGCCAATCTCCCTTGCCGTTTCCTCGATATGCTGATATAGATCCATCACTTCTGTAGTCGTTTCCATGGCTTCAATGAGCATTCGAACAGAAAGTGTCGCTTGAACATCAGCTACTGTGTGGGTCTGAGTAATCTGCTCCAGTTCTGCCAAAATTTCATCCCTCATTTTAGGAGAATCAAAACGAATACCGATGCTGACCTTGGCAGTATCAGGGATGATATTTTCTCCTGTTCCACCTTCGCTCTTACCACAATTAAGCAATTTCCCACGAGCTAGGTCATTAAGCCCTTCGATAGCAATTATTTTATGGGCTAGTTCCAAAATGGCAGAGCGTCCCTTCTCTGGGTCGTGTCCAGAGTGAGCCGCGATACCCTTGACCTCAATGTCTACAATACCACCGCCCTTACGCCCCACAACCAGACCGTCATCCAGATACCCAGTTTCAAAATTAAGGGCATAGAGTCCATCCTTAGCCTCCTGACGGATAACATCTCCTGTATTAGAGAACATATGGAGATTTTCTTCATCAGACACAAGGATGAATTTAATAGGGCGTGTAGTATAACCCGCCTCGCGCAGTGCTAACAGGGTGAAAATCCCAATCACATCACCAGTTTTCATGTCAACAATTCCTGGGCCATGCATCATACCAGCTTCATCAATTCGAAAAGGATTTTGGGCCACAGTCCCCTTGGGAAATACAGTATCTGTATGCCCTATAAAGATGATTGGTGCTGCTGTACTCTCTGAATTAAGGGTCACTACTAGAACAGGATTCTCACTGGTCGTTTCTATCGTATAGTGTTCCAGTCCATGTTGGTCAAAGAATTCTACCAATACATCGTGAACTTGACGAATCCCTTGAGCATCCCTGGTTCCAGAATCAATATTAATCAATCGCTCAGTCAAAGCCAACATGGCTGGTTCTTGAGCATCGATAAAATGTTTAAGCTCTGCTATTTCCATAAAAACCCTCCTAGAACAAGTAATGAACTGCGATACCAGCAAGAATAACAGATGAAATCGTCACCGTCACAAGACCTGCCACTAGCATCTTAGGTAAGAGATAATTCTCGATAGCCTGGACCTCTTCCTTGGTCTGACCAACCGCTACTGAAACTTCTTGTGGCAAAAACATGGTCGTCGGAAATCCAAAGGTACAGGAAATCCCAAGAGCAATCGACAAGAGTGGACTGAGTTTAAACACCTTGCCTGCTAGATAACCGATGATAAAGATACCACCCACACCAAGGACCATGAAGGTCGCTAAGGGAGCAAGAACCTGAAGCACCTGTTGAGGTGTGGTCGCGGACAAGTTAGAGAAGATCACAATAGTCACCAAGAAATTAATCAAGACAGAAGATTGGGTTTTCTGCAAAATCCCCTTCTCCAAGAAGCCCAGAGAGAAAGCCAACACACCCATAATCAAGCAGACAACAAAATAGTGAAGGAGGCCATTCATGGCTAAGGCAATATAATGTGAGAGGGCCGCAACTAAAGCTAATTTAGCTAGGTAAACGGACGGTCTCTGAAGTTTATCAGGAAGACTGAGCAGGCCTTTTTTGGCACCTGCAGATACCGTTTTCTCTTTCACTTTTGAATAGAGCTCAAGATTTTTTGCGTCTTGTCTGAAAATCTGAGCCTCCTTTTTTAGAAGCATGGACGCAATCGGAATTCCAATGAATTTTTGTAAGATGAGAAGGGCCATACAGTAAGTAATGACGGCATCCATTCCATGCCCCTTAAGAGCTTCCGTCATAATTAAGGTAGCAGCATTACCACCTGCAAAAATAGGTGCCCCTGTAATGGCGTAGGCTTTCAGACCAAATAATTGACCACCCAGTAAGATTAAGGCACTTGACCCTACTACACCTAACAGAGAAATCACAACAACCTTCCATTGCGTTTTTAACTCTTGGAAGTCGAGGGTCGTTCCTAATGATGTAATCAACATGCCAGCAACAAGAAGGCCAAAATTACTCAGACCAGCATCTTCAAAAATAGATTTTGGTAAAATCCCCGTCCAAAATCCAAGCAAGAGGATAATGGCAACGGACAAAACAGTGGATAGAACCGCCTTGGTTTCCTGAGCGATTAATTCACTGATGGCAAAAATAGTGAGCAAAATAGCTAAAGCTACGATTCCTGGTAACATAAAAACTCCTTGTTAATGACTCAAATGGTAATCCTAAAACGACTCGGATTTCACTTCAGCATCAACAAGAAAGCCAAAAAAAGTACGGCAACTTCTACCGTACAACCTTATTAGTTAGTCAAACGGCATAGACACTTCAGTGAAACTCAAAAATGTGTCTATGCTCCATAACATACACACCATTCATCTACGCCAGTTTTGCCAGGTTGTTGAATGTAACACTTGCATGCTATGTCTCCTTTTCTTCATTGATATTTTGATATCATTCTACCATAACATTCAGAAAATGTAAGTGCTTTTTCAATAAAAGTTGCTTTTTCTTCAGAAAAATTCGTGTTTTACCATAAAACAGTTTAAAAAATCAAAACCTGCCCAGTTTTGGACAGGTTATGGGGAAACAAACTGAATTACTCAGCCTCAAAAACTTTAACTCCATCAATATAAGTCGCGGCTAAGCTAAGGTCTGGATTGAGGACGATAAAGTCTGCCTCGTAGCCCTTCTTGATTTGACCGCACTTGTCGTCAATTTTACAAGAAATTGCTGGGATGAGGCTGGCCATCCGAACAGCTTCTTCACGGTTAGCAATTCCCCAATCATGAACGTGTTTCATCCCTTGATAAAGCTTCAAGATAGAACCCGCCAAACTGGCTGGATTGTGCTCTAATCGAGCTGCCCCATCTTTAACAATAACAGGGAATTCTCCCAACATGTAATTGCCATCTGGCATGCCACCAGCCCGCATACAGTCTGTAATCAAGGCAATGTGGTCATGATTTTTCTGTTGAATAAGGATTTCACAGGCTTTTTGGCAAACATGATGCCCGTCTGCAATCAATTCGGCATAGGTGTGGGGGATATTGTACATGGCTCCGACCATGCCTGGTTCCCGGTGATTGAGCCCCCGCATGCCATTGTAGGCGTGAACCCAAACAGAGGCACCCGCTTGCACTGCTGCCCTTGCTTCATCGTAAGTCGCATTAGAATGTCCCATAGCTACGACGACACCCTGTTGGGTCACATAGTCGACGAACTCAGCGACTCCCTCGCGTTCAGGAGCTAGGGCAATCTTAGAAATCAATCCCTCAGCGGAGCTCTGCCATTTTTCAAACTCTTCAATACTTGGATTATTCATGTAGGCTGGGTTTTGTGCCCCCTTGAACTCTTCTGTGAAGTAAGGCCCTTCGAAATAAATTCCCCGAATCTTGGCGCCCGGGGCATCCTTAACCTGAGCAATCTTTTTACAAACACTATCCAATCGCTCTGAGGTTGAGGTCAAGGTCGTTGGTAGGTAAGAGGTTACCCCAGTTGATGGGAGTCCTGCACTCATGATTTCAATCGCTTCTGTACTATCGTCCATAACATCAGCCCCACCAAACCCATGAATGTGAGTGTCCACAAGCCCAGGGGCAATGCTGTAACCTGTATAATCTAAAACTTCAGCTCCAGCTGGAAGTTCAGCTAGCCAATCGCCAAATTTACCATCTACAATTTCTAGATAGCCACCCTTACGTTCTTCATAGGGGTAGAAGAAACTGTCCGCCTTAATTACTCTTGTCATCGTGTTACCTCCTTGTACTGCTAGACAAGCTAGTATTTTCTGACTTCATTATACTCCTTATATTAATTTTTGTAAACGGTCTATACCAATATTTTAGAAGAATATAATAAAAAAATCGAGAGTGGAAGTCCAGTCTCGATAGTTTGTATTTAAATCTGATGAGCCACAACTTTTTCAGCTAGGTTGATGGCATGGTCAGTAATCCGTGTGCTTGGTGTGATGAGGTCAATAAAGTTTACCCCCGCCACTGGTGAACAGATACCTTGGTTCATGCGGTCGATATGGGCCCGACGAATCCGTTTTTCCAGGCGCTTCACATCTCCATGACGGTCAATCAACTCCTGAGCCAAGACCTTATCATCATCTGCAACTGCCTTGATGGCATCGAGAAACATGCTGTGGGTAAGGGCATAAATTTCCTGAAGTTCATCCTTGGCTGTAGGGGTAAAGGTAATATCTTTATCATTGTCATGCTCCATCAAGGTAGCAAGATTGATGGCGTGGTCTGAAATCCGTTCCAAATCACGCGCTGAATCCAAAATCCCTGCCAAAACTTCATTTTCTTGCTCATTGAGGGGTTCATTGGAAAGGGCAATCAGGTATTGCGTTAATTCCTGGTCAAGCTTATTAACGACATCCTCATACTTTTGAACCTTTTCAACATACTTAGGCTCAGCTGTTCCAATATAGCTAAAGGCTGCTTCAAAAGACTGGGCTGCATAGGCCGCTAGGTTGACCAATTCTTTTTTAGCATTTCCAAGGGCAATAGCTGGCGCCTGCTTGAGGAGAATAGGATCCAGGTACATGGCTTCGTACTTGACAACCTCATCCTCACCAGGAATCATCTTAGTCACCAGGAGCGCAAGACCACCGATGAACGGGAAGAGGATAATCGTATTGACGAAGTTAAAGCTACCATGTGAGAAGGCAACCGACATCTCTGGTGTTAGATTAAGCGTCACATCCAGCCATTCCATAATGCGGGTATATGGAATGAGGAAAATCATAAAAATGACCGTTCCAATAACATTAAACATGACATGGGCTGCTGCAACACGCTTAGCTGCAATATTTGCACCTAAAGCTGCCAGAACAGCCGTAATACAGGTCCCGATATTTGACCCCAAAAGAATTGGAATCACACCTTGTAGCGACATCAAATCATTGGCATACAACCCCTGTAAAATCCCAATAATAGCCGCAGATGATTGAATCAACATGGTCAAACCAGTCCCGATAAAGACCCCTTGAATCGGTTTGTCACCTAGACTAGCAAGATAGGTCTGGAAAGCCTGAACTTCTTTTAAAGGTTCCATGGCATCACTCATCAAACTCAGCGAGAAGAAAATCCCACCAACCCCAAAAATGACACGACCAATATTGTTGAGTTTACGGTTTCTCGTAAAAAATAACAAGGCTGCACCGATGAAAATCATGGGCAGGGCATAGTCTCCCAACTTAAACCCAATCAGGAAAGATGTCACTGTTGTCCCGATATTGGCCCCCATGACAATTCCAATGGCCTGCCGTAGGGTCAAGAGCCCAGCTGAAACTAGACCAACCGTAATAACCGTTACTCCAGAACTAGACTGAATTAAGGCTGTCATAGCGATACCGACCAGAACTCCGAAAAAGGGATTACTGGTGTACTTGTCAATATAATAGCGGAGCTTATCACCCGCGGCCTGTTGGAGACCATCTCCCATATACTTGATACTAAAGAGAAAGAGCCCCAGCCCCCCAAAGAAGGTAAAGGCGATATCTTGCCAGTTGATAGACACTTATGTTTCCTCATGACTTTCTATTTTTACACTCTTATTTTATAGGATTTTTAGGAAATAAACAAGAGCTTTCAAAATGATGGATTTTTTCAGACTATTTTAGAGTTTGAAGTTTACTTTAATCTTAATTCGGGGTAAAATGGACATATGACTACATATCGAATTTTTGCAATTGTTCTCATCATATTAACACCTATCGTGGCTCAGATTTTAGTCTCTCTTTTGGGACTAAGACGTCGCTTTCGCACCAATATGGCCGATCTGGCTTTACCACTTTTCGCCTACGAAATTGTCTTAGTTTCTGGCAAATTTTTCACCCATAGTTTTCTCTTTCCTTACCTTATCGTCATGTCAATCCTGTCGATTATTATCATCCTTTTTTTACTCAAAAAAAGCAAGGTGTTTTCATTTAAACGCTGGCTCAAATTCTTCTGGCGAGCAGGTTTTCTTCTAACCTTTGCCTTTTATATCGGTACTGTTGTTGCTATCTTTCTTGTAAAATAGCAGAGCTGACACAAAAAAATCACACGAATTTTTTAATCGTGTGGTTTTTTAGTATTATTCATGAATTTCCAGAGGCAGGCCGTCTGGATCAAAGAAGAAGGCCATAGCCTTGCCATCAAAGTCATCGTAGCGGAGATCTTCGTGGCGAATTCCAAGCTCATCAAACCTTTCCAAGCAGGTGGCAACATCTTCAACTTTAAAGGCCAAGTGGCGCAGACCCGTGTGCTCTGGATTAGGCATGACAGGTCGCAAGGGAGCATCTGGCTTGATAAATATCTCAAGGACTGTATTTCCTTTTTGGACATTGAAAAGAATATCCTTTTTTTCTGGGCGGATGTGCTCGTCCAGCTGAGTGAAGCCTAGCTTGTCCACGTAAAATGTTCGTGTAGCTTCATAATCGCGACCGATAATGGCGATGTGGTGAATGGTTTCTCCTAACATTACGGTGTCTCCAATACTTTTCTTGGTTTAGTGCCTTCTGCTGGTCCAATGACACCAGCTTCCTCTAGTTCTTCCATGAGTCGTGTAGCTCGGTTAAAGCCAACAGACAGACGGCGCTGTAGCATTGAGGCGGAAGCTTTTTGAGTTTCAAGAACCAAAGCCTTAGCTTCTAGGAACAGTGGGTCTCCCTCATCCGCTCCGCCATTGCCAGAAAATCCAGAATCTGCCTCAGAAACCTCACCAGGGTCAAAGCTATTATCGTACTCGGCCTCGGCCTGGGTCTTGATAAAGTTGACAATCCGCTCCACGTCATCGTCAGAGATAAAGGACCCCTGAAGGCGGACAGGAGCCGACTCCCCAATCGGATGAAAGAGCATGTCTCCTCGTCCTAGAAGTTTCTCCGCCCCATTTTCACCCAGGATGGTTCGACTATCCGTTCCTGAAGCGACGGCAAAAGCAATCCGAGACGGCACATTGGCCTTGATCAAACCACTGATAACATCAACCGACGGCCGCTGGGTGGCTAGAATCATGTGAATACCGGCCGCTCGGGCCTTTTGTCCCAGCCGGATAATGGCATCTTCCACTTCCTTACTGGCCACCATCATGAGGTCAGCCAACTCGTCGACGATAACAACAATCAAAGGTAATGGAATTTGTTTCTGGTCAGACTTGCTATTGTAGTCTTCAACCTTGGCATTGTAGCCTTCGATATTACGGACCCCTACCTTACTAAAGAGTTCATAGCGATTTTCCATCTCATCTACGACCTTCTGCAGGGCCTTGCTGGCCTTGCGAGGATTAGTCACAACAGGAATCAACAAGTGAGGAATATCATTGTAGACAGAGAGTTCGACCATCTTAGGATCAATCATCATAAACTTAACTTGGTCAGGCTTGGCCTTCATCAAAATCGAAGAAATAATGCCGTTAACCGCAACGGATTTCCCGGAACCAGTAGATCCCGCCACTAATAAATGTGGCATCCGGGTCAAATCAAAGGAACGGGACTGTCCATTGACGGCCTTACCGAGCGGGATTTCCAAGAGTTTATCAGGACTGGTCTTGGACTGTTCCCAAAGTTCACGGAAGGAAACCGTCGCAATCTCAGAGTTGGGCACTTCAATACCAACCAGAGACTTTCCTGGAATTGGGGCTTCAATACGAACATCCTTGGCAGCCAAGGCCAGGGCCAAATCATCTGCCAGGTTAGAAATCCGGTTGACCCGGACACCGACAGCTGGCTTGACTTCGTACTTGGTTACTGACGGTCCGATTTCAGCGCGCTCCACCTTTACATCAATCCCAAAACTCTTGAAGGTATCTTCCAAGACTCGGATATTGTCTCGGACAATTAATTTTTCCTTGGATTGATTTTTAGGTTTATCTAGGGCAAAGAGATCGATGCTTGGAAGACGGTAGTGTTGGAAACGTTGAGGTTTAAAGTCAACTTCCACTACTTCATTGTCTTGATTGAACCCATCCTCTTGCTCTATGTCAAATGAATCTGTCTCTAACTCATCGTAATCTGTTTGTGGCTGTTGCGTCCACTCATCTTCAACCGTATCCAAATCAAACTCAATCTCATCTGAATATGTGCTAATGGGCTGGATTTGATCAGCAGCAGAGAAAATTTCTGTCTCACCACCTGCTACGATTTCTACGGGACTTGGAGAAGTCTGCTCTGCTATGATTTCAACATCATCTAAAATCTCACCGGTCTCATAATCAACCGATGCTTGAGTTAGACGTGCCGCTTCTTCTTCCTCAGCGCGTAAACGGGCCTCTTCCTCTAGCTGGAGACGGCGCTCTTCCTTCTTGACAAAGCGTTTTTCCTTACGAACCTGATGACCTGCATGCCACTTGGCCCAACTAGTTTTGACAAAGTCAGCGATATCATAGACATCCCAAGGAGTTATTAGAAAAACCCCTAGCAAGATTAAAAGTGTACTAATCAGATAGGCCCCAATATTGGTTAGCAGGAAGGCTATAGGCTTGTAAAGCAAGGCTCCCAGCATTCCTCCACCAGCAAAGTGGAGAACCTTAAATCCTGTTAAATCGCTCCATAAAAGCGCCCAGGTCGCTGAAAAGACATCCTTACCAGCAAAGCTAGACTGCCCAAAAAGGTAGGCATGCCAGGCCAATAATAAGCCGAGAAAGACAATAATCAGACCACTCAAAAGTCCCTCGTATTTTTGGTAAAGTTTATAACCAAAAAGGTAAAAAAGAAAACCGAAACTAGCCACATAGGTCAGACTCCCGAATCCCAAGCGAAGGACATTATAGACTGTTGTTCCAAAAATTCCCAGACGAATGAGACCTAAAAAAAGAACCAAACTAATGGCTACCAGCATTAGGGCACGTTTCATCTGATTTTGTTTATCAAGTGTTGCTTTAGTTGGACGGGATTGCCGCCCTTTTCTTTGTTGCGATTGTTTTGCCATGGTCCTATTATATCATGTTTTGAGAATTCCTGTTGAGATAGTCTTGAGAAAATCGCAGAGCCATCCTCAATCATCTTCACAAGTACCTTTGGTTTTAGAGCGACGTTAAACCAAGCATTACGACAGACTACAATGACTTTCCGATTTTTCTAGCAAAAATTCTACATTTCCAAACTCGTCTCACTCTAGCTTATAGGCAAAAACTAGAATTTTATGATAAAATAGTTCTATTATTTTATGTTAAAGAATGGAGTTCCATGAAACCTTATCTTATTTTAGGTCTGGCAAGTCTGACCTTACTAACAGCCTGCTCATCTACCTCAACTGAAAATTCAAATAGCACTACAACAACCACTCAAACAGAAACAACAACACAATCTGCGGAAATGAAGGCATTTTTGAATGCCGACGCATCGTCCTTTCCACAATTATCAACAGCAGTTGCTGACAATGAGGCTGAAGTTAAATTGGTAACCTCTAAAGGTGATATCACCATCAAACTATTTCCAGAAGAGGCTCCGTTAGCTGTTGAGAACTTTTTGACACACGCCAAGGAAGGCTACTACAACAACGTCAGCTTCCATCGCGTTATCAGCGATTTCATGATCCAATCTGGAGATCCAAAGGGAGATGGTACTGGTGGCGAGTCCATTTGGAATGGGAAAGACACTACCATCGACTCTGGTAATGGATTTAAAAACGAAACTAGCCCATACCTCTATAATATCCGTGGTGCTCTAGCTATGGCCAATGCTGGCGCTAATACCAATGGTAGTCAATTCTATATCGTCCAAAACCAGCAAGATTGGTCTAGCCAACTGGATTCAACATCTTACCCAGCCGCTATTATCAAGGCCTATAAGTCTGGTGGCTACCCTAGTTTAGACGGTTCCTACACAGTCTTTGGTCAAGTTATCGAAGGTATGGATATCGTAGATAGCATTGCTGCTGTCAAGACAGATAGTAATGATAAGCCAACTGAAGCAATTACGATTACATCTATTGAAATTATCAAAAATTACACCTTCAAATAATTAAAAAATCAGCTCTCAAAATTTAATTGAGAGCTGATTTTTTATACTTCGTCTGCCGTCTCATCTGATTTTTCAGCTGAGATAAATTGGGATAAGAGTCCATTGATGAATTTTGCTGATGTTTTATCGGAATAGCACTTAGCAATCTCAATAATCTCATTGAGGGCCACAAGCGGAGGTGTATCTTCATGATACTTAATCTCGTAGAGACCGAGTCGCAAGAGAGTCTTATCAACAAGAGTTAAACGCTCCAAGGTCCAACCCTTTTTCAGTTTTTCACTAATAAGGGCATCAAGCTCTGCCTTGTGGTCAGAAACTCCCTTGGTCAAAGTCAATAGAAAGGCCGGCACATCAACCGTCTCAGCATCTTCAACTTCTTTATCAAAAAGAAAAGCAAATTGAGTAGCCTCTAAAAACTCGTCCTGTCCTTGCTCCATGCTAAAGAGGGCTTGAAAGGCACGCTCTCGTAAATCACGACGACTTTGGTATCCCGTCTTAGTCATCCAAGAAATCCTCATCAAACAAGTGAGTCATGTCTGGCTTAGCTGACTTTTCTGTCGCGATGCCAACAACGTGTACATTAACATTGTCAACAACAACTTCTGCCATGTCATAAATAGCAGACTTAACAGCCTTTTGGATTTCGATAGAAACTGCAGGAACATTAACTCCATATTGGAGATAAAGGTAAATATCCGCTGTCAAAACTCCTTCGTCATCGGTTTGCAGATAAACACCTCGCCCCAAAGTTGACTTGCTAAAACTGTCCGCAACTTTTTGATTTTCGAGAGAATGAACCCCCTTAACCTTAGTCGCTGCAATCCCTGTGATGACTTCCAATACACGTGGTGAAATAACGATTTCACCAATAGCTTCATTTGCCATAATCTTGTCCTTTCTAGTCGTAATGACCTAGGTCAATATCCATAACTTAGGCTCGAGAAACGTAAGTTCCTTCCGCTGTGTTGATGACCAATTTTTGACCAGCTTCGATGAAGTCTGGAACGTTAACCACAAGACCTGTTTCCATAGTAGCTGGTTTACCAGAACCTGTTACAGTTGCACCCTTGATAGATGGTTGAGTTTCCGCAACAGTCAACTCAACAGTTGTAGGAACGGTTACACCGATTACTTCAGTACCGTAGAATTGGATTTTTACATCTGAGTTTTCCAGGATGTAGAGCAATTCTTCTTCTACGTTTGCAACTGGAATTTCATATTGGTCGTAAGTTTCATTGTTCATGAAATAGGCTGTGTCATCCATTTTGTAGAGGTATTGAGCTGGTACAGTTTCGATGATAGCTTGCTCAAATTTTTCATCTGGACGGTAAGTTGTATCAAAAGTTGCTCCTGTACGAACATCACGGAGCTTCATACGCATGATGGTATTACCCTTACCTGGTTTGTGGTGGCTTGCATCCAAAACCTTAATCAAACGACCTTCCGATGTTACAAAAGTCATGCCTGCACGCAATTTACTTGCTTCAATCATTATAATTTTACCTCTTTAATAAATATTATCACTTCATTTTAACACAAATAAGCCTATGACTCAAATGTTTATTTTCATCAATGAAAAACGCCTCCTAAACTATAAAAAAACAGAGTGGAATGTCAAGCCCCGTCTAAAATAGACAGTGTAAAAAAGAATATTAGTTAGTAAGGTATGACTCCCTGAATTCCATAGGGGTCATACCTTTTAATTTTTCTTGTGGTCTGTGGTGATTATACCAGTCAATGTATTCCCTGATTTGATGGACGAGGGTTTCTTTATTCTCAGGTGGAAATAGTCCCAAGGACTCACTCTTCAAGTGAGAAAAGAAATTCTCACATACTGCATTATCATAACAATTTCCCTTGCCAGAATGAGATATGGTCACACCATACTGATCT
>NZ_JBHRZV010000040.1:0-528 GCF_042649745.1 Streptococcus caprae
GACCGCTGGGCTAGATGACCGATTAGGGAGTTTAGCTCAGCTGGGAGAGCATCTGCCTTACAAGCAGAGGGTCAGCGGTTCGATCCCGTTAACTCCCATAATTGTATAAAAACAATAGGTCCCGTAGTGTAGCGGTTATCACGTCGCCCTGTCACGGCGAAGATCGCGGGTTCGATTCCCGTCGGGACCGTTGAAACATCACGGTGTGATGTTTCAAGTAACCAGATAAAGAAAGACAGTAGTCTTTCTACTTATTATCTTGGATAGCATAAAACAGGTTAGACTCGTTAGCTCAGTTGGTAGAGCATTTGACTTTTAATCAAAGGGTCGCTGGTTCGAGCCCAGCACGGGTCATAGATGCGGGTTTGGCGGAATTGGCAGACGCACCAGATTTAGGATCTGGCGCTTTCGGGCGTGGGGGTTCAAGTCCCTTAACCCGCATAATAGAAATAGGCCGGCTTAGCTCAGTTGGTAGAGCATCTGATTTGTAATCAGAGGGTCGCGTGTTCAAGTCATGTAGCCGGCATT
>NZ_JBHRZV010000041.1:0-663 GCF_042649745.1 Streptococcus caprae
CCCTTAACCCGCATAATAGAAATAGGCCGGCTTAGCTCAGTTGGTAGAGCATCTGATTTGTAATCAGAGGGTCGCGTGTTCAAGTCATGTAGCCGGCATTAAACTTAATAGTTTAGGTTTTTATAGAGGGCGCATAGCTCAGCTGGTTAGAGCGCACGCCTGATAAGCGTGAGGTCGGTGGTTCGAGTCCACTTGTGCCCATATATGGTCCGTTGGTCAAGGGGTTAAGACACCGCCTTTTCACGGCGGTAACACGGGTTCGAATCCCGTACGGACTATATAATGACTGCCTAGCAGTCTTTTTTGGCTCTTTGTCAACTGTAGTGGGTTGCCCTATTTAACACCGAGAGAGGACAGGACTTGTCTTCTCTCGTTCTTGTCTCTCCCGCATTTTCGGGAGACAAGCTGCAAAGGGCTATCCCCAGCCCTTTGCACTGTTCAAGGCAATGAAAATACGGGTTTTTTCTTTTCATCTTTCTGAAACCAAAGGCATTTCGCTTAATGACCTTGATGATATTGTTTGTCGCTTCGAGTTTAGCGTTGGAGTAAGGTAGTGCCAAGGTATTGACAATCTTATCCTTGTCTTTCAAGAATGTCTTGAACACCGTCTGAAAGATAGGATTTACGCTATCAAGTGTTTCTTGGATAAGCTCAAAAAACTGG
>NZ_JBHRZV010000042.1:0-2462 GCF_042649745.1 Streptococcus caprae
AACTCGTATTTTCATTGCCATAAACATAAAACGAGAGAAGACAAGTCCTGTCCTCTCTCGGTGTTAAATTGGTCAACCCACTACAGTTGACAAAGAGCCAATAGAAATAAAAGAACTGGCAAAAACCAGTTCTTACAAATTTATTGATAAATGTAATAGACTGAGCCACCCCAAGATGATGAAGTAGGATCAAACCATCCACGATTGTTAGCGATGCTTGTGTTCCCAGCATAGTTCGCTTCCATTACTTGAATAGAATTAGCACTAGAAACAGCAGTAACGTAAGCTACGTGACCGTAGCCGCCACCATCGTTTGGCCAAACAGCTACTGCACCTACTGCAGGAGTATAGCCGATTGAGTGACCAGCTACTTGTGCACTAGCACCCCACTGGTTAGCATTACCCCAATAGTTTCCTACCCAAGGAGCAAGCGATTTAACACCCCACGTACATTGACCAACTGGATATGTATTACCTGAAGTATTAATTGAAACTGAAGCAGAAGTTGTATTAGTCTTAGCTGCAGTCGCTGTGTAAGTTACAGCTTGTGTAGTAGCAGCCTCAGTAACTGGAGTAACTTGTACTACAGGTGCTTCTGCAACTGATGTTGTCTCTTTAAAAGTGGTTACAGGTACAACTTCCTCAACAACTTGAGTCTCAACTGAATTTGATGTTGATGACTCTTCAACAGCTGTAGAAGCTGCAGATTCAACTTGAGTTGCTTGAATTTGTGCTTGTGCTTGTGCTACAGACTCAGCTTCAGCAGCAGCTTTAGCAGCAGCTTGTGCTTGTGCTGCAGCCTCAGCTTCGGCAGCAGCTTTAGCAGCAGCTTCAGCAGCAGCCTTTTGAGTTAATAAATTATCTCTTTCTTCTTGAGCAGAAGCCAATTGTGAAGCCAAATTAATTTGAGCAACTTCTAATTCTGCTTGTTTAGTTGTTAAAGCATATGAATTTTCAGAAATAGTCGCTAAATTAGCTTGAACAGTATTAATAGCATCTTGATTTTCTTTTTGCTTTTCTTCGATTGCTGCTTTATCTGCTTCTTGTTGTTCTAACATTTTCTCGCTAGCAGAAACCACTTGACGAATCGCAACAATTCTACTGATAGCATCTGAAACTGATTTAGAATTTACAATAGTTGAGATATAAGATGTAGCTGTATTATTTTTTTGTGCACTACGTGCTTGTTTTTTAATAGACTCGCTACGAGAAACAATTTTAGCAGAAAGGCTTTCAATTTCTGAATATAATTTTTCAGATTCCTCTTCAAGAGCTGCATTTTCTTCCTCGAGAGATGCTTGTTCCTCTTGAAGTGCTGCAACCTGTGACTGAATAGAATCAACTTCAGCTTGAGCAGATGCTTGCTCAGCTGTTAAAGAACTAATAGTAGCATCTGCTGATGCAATTTGTGAATCAAAATCGTCTGCACTAACAGTTGTAAAGGTAGAAACTGTTGATAAAGCAATCGTACTTAATAATACAGTAGATAAGACTTTGTTTTTCATAATAAATGTATACACTCCTTAGTATTTGAGACATTATCTATTTTAACAAAAAAAACTCTACTTAATATTACACTAATGTTACGTTTTAATATATTTAAATAACAAAAAAGAAGTGTATAAACACTTCTTTAACAACGGAGAATAAGGGATTCGAACCCTTGCGCCAGTTACCCGACCTAACGATTTAGCAAACCGTCCTCTTCAGCCTCTTGAGTAATTCTCCAAATTATAAATGGGCACAAGTGGACTCGAACCACCGACCTCACGCTTATCAGGCGTGCGCTCTAACCAGCTGAGCTATGCGCCCAATAAAAAGATAAGCGGGTGACGAGAATCGAACTCGCGACAACAGCTTGGAAGGCTGTAGTTTTACCACTAAACTACACCCGCTTATATGGCGCGAGACGGAATCGAACCGCCGACACATGGAGCTTCAATCCATTGCTCTACCAACTGAGCTACCGAGCCTAAATTTATATTGCGGGAGCAGGATTTGAACCTACGACCTTCGGGTTATGAGCCCGACGAGCTACCGAACTGCTCCATCCCGCGTTAATATCTATTACAATAGTCAAACTATTGTCTAAGGAGGATGTGGGATTCGAACCCACGCACGCTTTTACACGCCTGACGGTTTTCAAGACCGTTCCCTTCAGCCGGACTTGGGTAATCCTCCAAAATATAATGGACCTTGTAGGACTCGAACCTACGACCGCTCGGTTATGAGCCGAGTGCTCTAACCAGTTGAGCTAAAGGTCCAAAGTCATCCATAAAAAATATAGCGGCGAAGGGGATCGAACCCCCGACCTCCCGGGTATGAACCGGACGCTCTAGCCAGCTGAGCTACACCGCCATAAATCGGGAAGACAGGATTCGAACCTGCGACCCCTTGGTCCCAAACCAAGTGCTCTACCAAGCTGAGCTACTTCCCGATTAATATGCACCCTAGAGGATTCG